>DASPRM010000144.1 GCA_035624455.1 Terriglobales bacterium | reverse complement strand
GGACGTGGCCCGAAACGCAGGTGAGAGGTAGTTAGCGATCCCGATTTCTTCGAGTCGTATACGAAGTATCCCTGCGCGTAATTCTCGGTGTCCTCCCCGATGATCTTGATGGAGTTCTTGTTGGCGCCCACCGTCCCATCGGCGCCGAGGCCGTAGAACAGGGCGCGAACCGTCTTGGGGTCTTCGGTGGAGAACTTGGGGTCGAACTCCAGAGAGGTGTGGGTAACGTCGTCGATGATTCCGATCGTGAAGTGATTCTTGCTTTGCGGCTTGGCCAGCTCATCGAACACACCCTTCAACATGGCCGGCGTGAATTCCTTCGAGGAAAGCCCGTAGCGTCCGCCGATGACTCGCGGATAAGCCTGGAACGGAGCCTTGCCGTTGGCGAACGCTTCGCTGAGGGCGGTAACCACGTCGGTGTAGAGCGGCTCGCCGGCGCTGCCCGGCTCTTTGGTACGGTCGAGAACCGCGATTGACTTTGTGGTCGCGGGCAGTGCCTGGATGAAGTGCTCCACCGAAAACGGCCGGTAGAGGCGAACCTTAATCACGCCAACCTTATCGCCCTTGGCGGTGAGGTGCTGCACTGTCTCTTCGGCAACTTCTGCACCTGAGCCCATCAGCACCAGCACGCGCTCCGCATCCGCAGCGCCCACGTAGTCGAAGAGGTGATATTGACGGCCGACCACCTGGGCAAACTTATCCATCGCGCCCTGCACGATGGTTGGAGCGGCGAGATAAAAGGGATTCACCGTCTCGCGCGCCTGGAAGTAAACGTCGGGATTTTGCGCCGTGCCGCGCAGCATGGGGCGATCTGGCGACAGTGCGCGAGCGCGATGCGCGCGGACGAGATCGTCGGAAATCAATGCCCGCAGGTCTTCCACATCCAGCTCTTCGACTTTGGCGACTTCGTGCGAAGTACGGAAACCATCAAAGAAATGCACGAAGGGAAGTCGCGATTCCAGCGCCGCTGCCTGGGTGATGAGCGCGAAATCCATCACCTCCTGAACAGAGTTGGAAGCGATGATGCCCCATCCCGTCTGGCGAACCGCCATCACATCCTGATGATCACCAAAGATCGAGAGCGCCTGGGCAGCGATCGAGCGCGCCGCCACGTGCATCACCGTGGGCGTGAGCTCGCCGGCGATCTTGTACATGTTGGGAATCATCAAGAGCAGGCCCTGGGCGGAGGTGAACGTGGTGGCCAATGATCCCGCCTGCAGAGCGCCGTGCAGGGCGCCCGAGGCTCCGCCTTCGCTTTGCATCTCGATTACCAGCGGCACGCTGCCCCAGATGTTGGGCTGTTCCTCGGAAGACCACTGATCCGACCACTCACCCATGGGAGACGAGGGAGTAATGGGATAGATGGCGATCACCTCGTTGATCTTATGAGCAACGTAGGCGGCTGCCTCATTGCCATCGATTGTAACTTTGGATCTGCTCATGGAAATCCGTCCTTTGGTGTGAAACTGCCTCGCCCGCACCACCTCGGGCCGACCGGCGGGCAAAGCTCGAAAGTTGCTGACTGTTTATGCTCGCGCTGATGGGTACAGGAAGACTGTGATCAACAGCACAATGGGGTGGTCAAGGGTCACAGGGGGACGGTTGAGATTGCAAATAGGCTGGAGCACGGGACTACCCACCGTCACTCCGAGAGCGAGAGCGAAACGGGTAAGGCAACCCCAAGAATGAGCTGTGCCGTCCTACCCCTGCAGCGACAGCAAAAACGGCTGCTGGAAAGCGTCGCACAGCCAGCGCAGGAAGCGCGCCGCATCTGCGCCGTCGATGATGCGGTGATCGTAGGAAAGGGACAGCGGCAGCAGCAGTCGCGGCTCGAACTTCTCATCCACGTACACCGGCTCCCAGGACGAGCGTGACATTCCCAGGATCGCCACTTCCGGCGAATTGATAATGGGCGTAAAACTGGTGCCCCCGATCCCGCCCAGGTTGGTGATGGTGAAAACGCTGCCTTCCATCTCCTCTAGCGCGAGCTTGCGGGCGCGGGCGCGCTCCGCCAGTTGCGATAGCTCGACCGCAATCTGGATGATGTTCTTCTTATCAGCATCGCGGATCACCGGCACCAGCAGCCCACGTTCGGTATCGACCGCGACGCCGACGTGCACATAATCCTTGTAAACGACCTCCTGCTTGGCGAGGTCCAGGCTGGCGCCGAATTGCGGAAAGGACTTGAGCGCCGAGGCCACGATCTTCACCGCGATGGCAGTCATCGTCAGTTTGCCCCCGGCCAGCTCCACCTGCTTGGAGAACTGCTTGCGCAACGCCTCCAGGTTGGTGATGTCGGCACGATCGTGATTGGTGACGTGCGGGATCGTCCACGCCTGCTGCATGTGCTCGGCCGTCTTGCGCCGAACGCCCGTCATCGCCTTGCGCTCGATCTGACCCCAGCGCGTGAAGTCAGGCAGCTGCACGTGAATGACTGACGCACCCATCGCGCCGCGAGCGGTGACCTCGATGGCTCGCTTCCGCGAATGATCCTTCACATCCTCCTGAGTGATACGTCCGCCGGGTCCACTGCCCTTTACTTCGGTGATATCAACGCCGATCTCTCGCGCCAGGCGACGCACAGAGGGCGCGGCAGGCACCTCCGCCGGCGAAATCCCCGTCATCGAGCCCGCCGCGATGTAGCCTTCAGGAGCTTCCGCCCGCCTTAGCCTCTCAGATTCGTAGTCTCGTGGTTCCACCGCTGGCGGCGGCATGGAGGGCTCCATGCTGGCGGGCTTCTCGGCGGCTGCAATCGCTCCGATACCCTCCTCCGCTCCGGCATAGTGGGGAGGAGTTTCGCCGACGTGCGTTGCGGTTGTCCCGGGAGAAGGGTGGCCACCCTCGCCAGGACTTGCGCCAGTTGCCGCTGCCGGTGCCCCGGCTGTCTCCAGGACGAGAAGCAGCTCGCCCATTTTGAGCTTCTGACCCTCTTTAGCAGAGATGGATTTCACCACTCCCCCGGCCGGAGCAGGAACCTCAACTGTAGCCTTGTCGGTTTCGATTTCCAGCAGAGCCTGGTTCTCGCTGACCTTATCGCCCACCTTCACCAAAACTTTCAGCAGGTCGCCGGAAGTGATGTTTTCCCCCAGTTCAGGAAGCCGTACTTCGAGGGTTTGCGCTTTGCCTGTCGGCTCTACTTTCTCCGGCTGTGGTTGCTGCGATTGGCGCCTAGCTTCGGCTGCCGCCTGCATAGGAGCAGCGCCCGGTGCTGGCGCTGCTTTCTTGTCTGCTCTCTCCCTCGGCGGCTGGGTTGGCCGTGGCGCCGCCGATGCGGCGGGTTGGGCTGAGGCTCTGGCGCTTCCTGATGAGGCTCCATTCTCGTCGATCTGCAAAAGCGTTTGGCCCACGTTAAGCTTCTGGCCCTCTTTCACCAGGATCTCGGTCACCGTTCCTTGCACCGGACTGGGCACTTCCACCGCGGCCTTGTCGGTCTCCAGTTCGAGAATGGCCTGGTCCTTGGCGACCTGGTCGCCGACCTTGACCAGCACCTTCAGCAGGTCTCCCGTCGATATGTTCTCTCCCAGTTCGGGGAGCTTCACCTCAGTGCTCATTCACGATCCCTTTCGCATTCCCCAGCAGCAGCGATGTCAACGCGGGTGTCCCCCCCTCCTGGCTCCACTTTTTGGGTGGCCCACCCTTCCGCCCTCTTTTGGCGGAGGGTGGGAGTAAGAATTATGCCAGCACCGGGTTTGGCTTCTCCGGATTGATCTCGAGATCCTTGATCGCCTGCTGCACCGTTTCGATCTTTACTTTGCCTTCACGAGCCAGCTCCGACAATGTGGCCAGTGTTACGAAGCGCGCGTCGACTTCAAAGAAGTCGCGCAGCGCGTGGCGGCTGTCGCTGCGTCCAAAACCATCGGTTCCCAGGGAATGCAGCGGCCGCGGAAGCCACTTCGAAATCGAGTTGGGCAAGGTCTTCATGTAATCCGATGCCGCCACGATCACGCCTTCCGTATTCTCCAGGCACTCGGTTACGTACGGCACTCTGGGCTTCTCTCCCGGATGCAGCATGTTCCACCGTTCTGCTGCCGCGCCGTCGTTATACAGCTGCTTGTAGCTGGTCACGCTCCACACATCGGAGGCGACACCGTATTTTTCCTCGAGCAACTTCGCAGCTTTCACAACCTCGGGCAGAATCGCACCCGAACCCAGCAGCTGTGCCTGAGCCTTCCCATCCCTCAGCTCCGACTTGCGGAACAAATACATGCCACGCAGGATCCCTTCGCGCACTCCCTCGGGCATGGCAGGCATCTCGTATTGCTCGTTCATGACCGTCAGGTAATAAAAGATGCTCTCTTCATCCTGATACATGCGTTTCAACCCATCCTGCAGGATGACGGCAATCTCATACGCAAACGCCGGATCGTAGCTCACACAATTCGGCACCGAGTACGCCAGCAGATGGCTGTGCCCATCCTGATGTTGCAGGCCTTCGCCCGCCAGCGTCGTGCGACCTGCAGTGCCGCCCAGCAGGAAGCCACGCGTGCGCATGTCACCGGCTGCCCAGATGAGATCGCCCACCCGCTGGAAGCCGAACATTGAATAAAAAATGAAGAATGGAATGGTGTTGATCGCGTGGGTGGCGTACGCGGTTCCCGCAGCGATGAACGACGACATCGATCCGGCCTCGGTGATCCCTTCTTCCAGGATCTGTCCGTTCTTGGCTTCCTTGTAGTAGAGGAGCGTGTCGCGATCTACCGGCTCATAAAGCTGACCCGCGTGAGAATAAATTCCCACCTGCCGGAATAGCGCTTCCATGCCGAAGGTTCGAGCTTCGTCAGGAACAATGGGTACGATCAGATGTCCGATCTTGTCATCGCGCAACAGCTTCGCCAGCATGCGCACGAACACCATGGTGGTCGACGCGGTGCGGCCCTCCGTGCCTTTGTAGAACTCCTCCCACAGATCCAACGGGGGAAGCTGCCGGATTTTCCCGCTGCGGACTACGCGCTTGGGGATGTATCCGCCCAACTCCTGTCGACGCCGGCGCAAGTACTGCATTTCCGGGCTGTCGTCAGGAGGACGATAAAACGCCAGGTGCTCGCACTCTTCATCCGAAAGCGGAATCCCGAAACGGGAGCGGAAATTTTTCAGCTCTTCATCATTCAGCTTCTTCTGCTGATGGGTGATGTTCTTGCCTTCTCCACTCTCGCCCAGGCCGTAGCCCTTGATGGTTCGCGCCAGAACTACAGTTGGCTGTCCCTTATGCTCGACCGCCGCCTTGAAAGCCGCATACACCTTCAGCGGATCATGGCCTCCCAGCCGCATTTTCTGCAGTTGCGCATCCGAGAGGTGCTTCACCAATTCGAGCAGCTCGGGATATTTTCCGAAGAAGTGCTGCCGCAGATACGCGCCCGATTCCACCGCGTATTTTTGCAGTTCGCCATCGACTACTTCGCCCATGCGCTTGATCAACAGGCCGTCGCGGTCCTTGGCCAGAATGGGATCCCAGTCCGATCCCCAGATCACCTTAATCACGTTCCAGCCGGCGCCGCGGAATGCAGATTCCAGCTCCTGAATGATGTTTCCATTCCCGCGCACCGGCCCATCGAGCCGCTGCAGGTTGCAATTGATAACGAAGATCAGATTGTCGAGTTTCTCGCGCGCAGCCAGCGTGATTGCGCCCAGGGCTTCCGGTTCGTCGGTTTCGCCATCCCCTAAGAACGCCCACACTTTGCGGTTGGAAGGCGATTTCAGCCCGCGGTCCTCAAGGTAACGGTTGAACCTTGCCTGGTAGATCGCCATGATCGGGCTCAGGCCCATAGAGACCGTGGGAAACTCCCAGTAATCCGGCATCAGCCAGGGATGCGGATACGAACACAAGCCGCCGCCAGCCGCCAGTTCGCGGCGGAAGTTATGCAGTTTCTCCACCGGGATGCGTCCTAGCAAAAATGCTCGCGCGTAGATTCCTGGGGATGCATGCCCCTGGAAGTACACGGTATCGCCTTCGGTGCCCTCTCCCTTGCCGTGAAAAAAGTGGTTGAAACCAACCTCGTATAGGGTCGCGGCCGAAGCGTAGGTGGAGATGTGTCCTCCGATGCCTTCCACCTGCTTGTTCGACCGCACCACCATCGCCAGTGCGTTCCAACGAACCAGACTCTTGATTCGCCGTTCGATCTCTTGACTGCCAGGAAATGGGGGCTGCTTCTCCAGAGCAATAGTGTTGACGTAGGGAGTGGTGGCGCTGAAAGGTATAGTTACGCCAGACTGCTTGGCGTGGCGTTCCAGCTGGCGCAGCAGGCTCGCGGCCCGGTCTCGTCCGCTATGCCGAACCACATAATCGATGGAATCCAGCCACTCGCGAGTCTCCAGCAGCTCAAGACCATCACGACCGTTCTTATCAACTGCAACACTTTCGACTTCGACGCTCATATTGGCTTTTGTTCCTTCGGAGGCAATCCCACACTTAAGAAAATGTTATCAGATTGAGGGCAGAGCATGGCGGTAAGTGCGTGGGAACGGACGTCTCGTCCGTTCATGTCGAGGCGCTAGCCTCGACGGTGGGTTGACGCTACGTTAACTGAGATCTCGCGTTTCGTCCCACTTCGCGCTTTCCGCTGCCATACCGCGCTCTGTCCATTTACACTGTCCCGGCGATTTTGCTTCCGGAGCTGACGCATGAAAATTCGCGCCCTCGTGCTGTGTTCTGCCCTCGGGTCCTCGCTATTCGCCGCCAGTCAGGGTGGACCGACTACCACCTCACAACCTGCGTCGCAGCCGCCGGCTTCTCAGACGACCGCGAAGGCCACGGCCGACACGCCGCTCACCGAGCTGCCCTACACGCCCAGCCTGGATATTCCTTCCATGGATCCAACCGCCGATCCCTGCGTGGATTTCTATCAGTACTCCTGCGGGGGATGGGAAAAGAGCAACCCCATCCCAGCCGATCAGGCCTCGTGGAGTGTCTATGGCAAACTCTTCCAGGATAACCAGCGTTTCCTTTGGGGCCTGCTGGAAGATGCGGCCAAGCCCGAACCTGGACGCAATGCCTCGCAGCAGAAAATCGGCGACTACTTCAGCTCCTGTATGGATCTGGATGCGGTGGAGAAGCTGGGCGCCACTCCCTTGCAGCCGGAATTGGATGAGATTGCGGCGTTAAAGTCGACCGCAGACGTTGCCGCCTTTCTCGGACGCCAGCACCTCGAAACCGCTGGCAGTCACTTCCTGTTCGGCTTTGGCTCGGACCAGGACTTTGGCGATTCCACCCAGGTCATCGCCTTCGCCAGCGCGGGTGGCCTCGGCCTCCCCGATCGCGACTACTACTTCAAGGACGATGCCAAATCGCAGGAGACTCGCCAGAAATATCTCGAACACGTCCAGGGGATGTTTGAGTTGCTCGGCGACACTCCAGCCGCTGCCGCCGACAACGCCAGGACAGTCATGCGAATCGAAACCGCTCTTGCGAAGGCGTCCCTTACACGTGTTGAGCGCCGCGATCCCCACAAGCTTTATCACAAGCTCACCCTGGAGCAGGTAAAGGCCCTTACTCCTCACTTCAACTGGGACCGCTATCTCGAGCTCGAAGGGATTCCGAACACCTCGAGCATGAATGTCACGGAGCCAGACTTTTTCAAAGCCGTGGAGGCGCAACTGCAAAGCGAATCACTGGCAGATTGGAAGACTTATCTTCGCTGGCACGCGGTTCACGGCAAGGCCGCTTATCTCTCGTCAAAGTTTGTGGATGAAGATTTCAATTTCTATCGCAAGCACCTGCGCGGTGTTGCCGAACAGCAGCCCCGTTGGAAGAAGTGCGTGGCCTGGGTGGACCGCGATTTGGGCGAGGCGCTTGGACAAGTGTTCGTCGCCAAGACGTTTCCTCCCGATATGAAGGCCCGCACAGTGCAAATGACCGACGAAATCGAGCAGGCTATGGCGCAGGAAATCAACGGTCTTCCCTGGATGGGTCCCGAAACCAAGAAGCAGGCGCTGGAAAAGCTTCATGCCATCGTGAATAAAGTCGGTTATCCCGACAAGTGGCGCGACTACAGCAAACTCGAGATCAAGCGCGGTGACTTTATTGGCAACGTGAATAGAGGTATCGAGTTTGAATCGCGACGCGAACTCGCCAAGATCGGCAAGCCCGTGGATCGCGGCGAGTGGGGCATGACTCCACCAACAGTCAACGCCTACTACAACCCGCAGATGAACGATATCAACTTCCCGGCCGGCGTACTGCAGCCTCCCCTCTACGACCCCAAATTGGACGACGCTCCCAACTACGGCAACACCGGTTCCACCATCGGTCACGAGCTCACGCACGGCTTCGACGACGAGGGCCGCCAGTTCGATGCCAAAGGCAACCTTCGCGACTGGTGGACCGCGCACGACGCCGCCGAATTTGAGAAACGCGCCAAGTGCATTTCCGATCAATATTCGGATTACGTAGTCGTCGATGACATCAAAATCAATGGCAAGCTCACCCTTGGCGAGGACACCGCCGATCTGGGCGGGACCGTGCTGGCCTGGATTGCGTGGAGAATGCACACGGCCAAAATGAATTTGAAGCCCATCGATGGCTTTACCCCTGAACAGAGGTTCTTTATCGGTCTGGGGCAGTGGGCGTGTGAGAACCAGCGCCCCGAGAACCTCCGCCTCCTCGCCATCACCAACCCGCATTCTCCCGGCAAGTACCGCATCAACGGCGTCGTTTCCAACCTGCCGGAATTTCAGCAGGCCTTTAGCTGCAAAGCCGGACAGCCCATGGTCCGGCGGAACATGTGTAAAGTGTGGTAACGAAGATCAGGAAGAAAGGAATCGTTTGCCGGTGGGCAAGAAGATCGCAGTGGTTGGAGGCGGACCCGGAGGCTACGCCGCGGCATTTATGGCCGCGGACCTGGGTTTAGAAGTTACGCTGATCGATGATCGCGTGAACCCGGGAGGAGTCTGCCTGTACGAAGGCTGTATCCCTTCCAAGGCCTTGCTGCACGTGGCCGATCTGCTGCAGGAAACCAAACACGCCTCATCGTGGGGAATCGAATTCGGACTGCCGAAGATTGATCTCGACAAACTGCGCACCTTCAAGCAGAACGTCGTCAACAAGCTGACCGGTGGGCTGGCGCAAATCTCCAAGCAGCGTAAAGTCCAATATCTGCGAGGCAGGGCCGGATTCATCAATTCGACGACGCTACGGGTAACCGAGGTTACCGGCGGGCAGAACGATCACAACTTCGACAACATTATCCTGGCCACCGGTTCGCGTCCGGCGACGGTACCCGGCTTCCTGAACGAGCATCCGCGGGTCATGGATTCCACCGGTGCTTTGGAACTGCAGGACGCTCCCAAGACCCTGCTCGTCGTTGGCGGGGGCTACATCGGTCTGGAGCTGGGCTCGGTTTACGCATCTTTGGGAAGCAAGGTGACCGTCGTGGAAATGATGCCCGGCATACTACCCGGCGTTGACCGCGACCTGGTAAATCCTCTGGCCAAGCGCTTGGATGTGCTGCTGGCCTCGGTGCTGGTCAACACAAAAGTTGTAGAGATGAAAGATGCAGGGCAGGGAATTGCCGTCCGGCTCGAGGGACCTGACGTCAAAGAAGCGGAGCAAGTCTTCGAGCGCGTTCTGGTTTCCGTGGGACGAAAGCCAAATTCGGAGATCCCCGGCCTGGAGAAGACTGCGGTTACAACAAATCAGAAAGGCTTTCTGGAAGTGGACCTGCAGCGCCGAACCAAAGACCCCGCGATTTACGCCATCGGCGACGTCGCAGGTGAGCCCATGCTGGCGCACAAGGCATCGCACGAGGGCCGAGTAGCAGCCGAAGCCATCGCCGGCAAGAAAGTGGCATTCGAGCCACGTGCCATTCCGGCCGTGGTCTTTACCGATCCCGAGATTGCCTGGTGCGGACTAACTGAAACGCAGGCCGAAAAGGAACAGCGCGAGATCAAAGTGGCGCGCTTTCCCTGGGCAGCTTCAGGCAGAGCCACCACACTCGATCGATCCGATGGTGTGACCAAGCTGCTTATTGATCCCAAGACCGAGCATGTGCTGGGCGTAGGCATCTGCGGACGTGGCGCCGGTGAACTCATCGCCGAGGGCGTGCTGGCAGTGGAGATGGCAGCGCAGGTCTCCGATTTAGAAATGAGCATTCATCCCCATCCCACACTTTCCGAGACTGTCATGGAGGCGGCGGAAATCTACTTCGGAACCGCCACTGATATCTATCGGCCAAAAAGATAGGAGGCGAGCTGAGACAATTTGGTGTCGCCGCAGCAGGTCGCCGGACATCCCTCCTCTTCATGTAGCATCTAACATGAGCGAAAAGCTAAGCGGGAGTGCCTTTCACGCACTCCCGGGGAGCGACACTATGGCTGAGAGTACGAAGTGCCAGCATGAACGTTGCAACTGCACAGTGGCGGCGGGACAGGAGTACTGCAGCGAATACTGCCACGATGCAGCTGATGAAGACGTGGTTGAGCTGGAATGCGATTGCAAGCATCCGGCTTGCACGATGTGAACTTCACTAGCCCCTTCGATCGTGTCGTGCGACAGCGATCGTAAGAGCCACCTTTACTTCTCCAGCCCGAGAGCTTTGAGGACGGCATGGTCGACAGTGGCTTTGCCGTCCTTCTTCGTCACCACACCAAACGCGCCGGAGTAGTCCCACATCGTCCAGCCAATGCCGTGTTTCTCCAAAATAGTTCGGACGTCGCGAATCCAGGCAGCGCGATCATCGGGCGCGGCGAAATTCCGGTACACACCGAATTCGTTACAGGTCAGCGGGACGTTGTACTGATGAGCCCAGGCTTCGGCCAGAGCAATCTCTGCCTCGATGCGCGCTGGTCCCCAGGCATCATAGGCGTAGCGGGTGACGTAAAGACGGTCGAGTTCGTCGGGAACCTGCGATTGAAGCTTCCCTGCCATTGCGGGAGAAGAAGGATAAGGCACACCACCCTTCATGTAGTGCTGCAAGTTGCCCGCCCAGGTTGCTCCCTGGTGGGTGAAGATGTGGGGAGAATAATAGTGGAAGTTATAGATGATGTTCTCAAATCCAAGCGGCTCCATGAACAGGAGTTCGTCAAGGGCAGACCAGCGCGCTCCGGCGGCGATGATCGTGTGCCCCGGAGCTCCCTTGCGAATCGCCGCCACCACGCGGCTCTGGATGCCCTTCCACCGGTAACCGTCCTCGAGCTCGGGCTCATTCAGCACTTCAAAGAAAACTCGCTCTGGATCGGTGGAAGCGAAATGAGCCGCCAGCGCCCGCCACAGATCTGCAAGCTGCTCGACCGCGCCGTTGTCGGAAGCCAGCTTGCGCTTGAAATCGCTTTCCGGATGGAGGTCGATGATGACCGCCAGCTCCCGAGAGAGAATCATGTTGACTGCTTTGTCCAGCTCGGCCAGGTAGTCCGCCGGAATGTTGTCCCATTGGCCTGAGTGCAGGAAGGGCACGGGATTGATGCTGAAGCGGACATGATCAAAGCCCATCTGGCGAATGAGAGCGATGTCGTCAGCCGTTGTAAAACCCTGGAAGTGCTCCGGGGTATATCCCTTCGGATCGTAAACTTGCGAGAACCAGTGGCTGGTGTTGATGCCGCGCTTGAGATGGTCCGCGCGCCGGAAGGCCACTGACTGATCCGGCGCGCTGCCCGTCTGTGCGGCGAGAGCAAGGCAGAGAACATGGGACGGCAACAGCAGTGTCAGGGATTTGAGAAGATTTAAGGTTGTTCCGTGAACGCTCATGCTGTAGCTCCTCACCTGATGCGACAGCTTCTCCCAATGAGGGCGGCGCATCAATATAACGCTTCTGCTTCTGAGGTTCTGGCTCCCGAGGCCCCTATGGCAAATCATGTCTGTCCCTGGTGGTTGGGATATTTATTGGCATGCCCGTTGCGGCGCTACTTGCAGGATCCGGGCAAGATTCTGGGTCCTTACGTTCGTGAGGGAATGACGGTCCTGGAGCCCGGTCCCGGCATGGGCTTCTTTACGCTTGAACTCGCGCGCCTGGTCGGGCCGTCGGGGCGCGTGATTGCCGTGGATATCCAGCCCAAGATGATCTCAGGCTTGAAACGACGGCTGGCCCGAGCCGGCCTGCTCGATCGCGTGGATGTGCGCCTTGGCCGCTCCGATTCTATGGGAATCGCCGATCTTGCCGGGACGGTTCACTTTATTTTGGCTGCCGCTGTGGTGCATGAGTTGCCAGCCGCCGCGCAATTCTTTGCTGATGCCGCCAAAGCTGCGAAACCAGGAGCTACGATGCTATTTTTCGAACCTGCGGGGCATGTCAATGAAGACAAGCTGCAGGAGGAACTGTCAGCTGCTGCCGCAGCCGGATTCGTAGTCGCAGATCGCCCTGCAATCCGGCGGAGTCATGCAGCCGTCCTCAGGAAGGTCTAAGGAGCACCTGGTCGGAACGCGGAGCGACTGGAGCATTGGGAAGTGACACCGGGCCAGCAGCTTCGGATGGTCAGAAGGGCCACCCATCCGGAGTAGAATCTTCTCTCACAACTTCAAAGTTCTAGGCGGAAGAGCCACTATTCGTAGAGAATCAATCTGGAGTTCTCAAACCACTGGAAGTAACCCGCAGTCTGAAGGAGAGGTCATGATGAAGTGCAGGTCGAGTTTCGGACTGGTCTTTGCATTGTGCCTGATAGCCTCGAGCGCGTGGACTGATACTTTGGAGCTGAGGAATGGCAGCCGCATTAAGGGCAAGTTCATGGGTGGCACGGAGAGCGAAGTCAGCTTCCAGGTCGGTTCGTCGGTGCAGAATTAC
Source organism: Terriglobales bacterium (assembly GCA_035624455.1). Classification (NCBI taxonomy): domain Bacteria; kingdom Pseudomonadati; phylum Acidobacteriota; class Terriglobia; order Terriglobales; species Terriglobales bacterium. The sequence continues at coordinate 26,759 of DASPRM010000144.1, read as the reverse complement.
AACGTCGCGGACATCGTTTCCCTCAAGTTTGATTCCGATACTGCAGCCAGTGACATGCCCGTACGACCCAAGGCTTCGCGGGCCAGCGAACCGGTAGAGAATGCAACTGCGTCGTCGGTCACCATCCCTGCGGGAGAGCGTATTTCTGTCCGCACCATCGATGGCATCGATTCCACCAAGAACCGCGTGGGAGACCGCTTCCAGGCCTCGCTGGAAGAGCCCTTGGTAGTGGACGGTAACGTGGTGGTCCCCAAGGGAGCAGACGTTTACGGCCGGCTGGCCGAGTCCAAGACGTCGGGCACGTTCAGCGGCAGATCGCAACTACGGCTGGAGCTGACCGGCATTGTGGTGAACGGACAAACCGTGCCGGTTCTCACGGGGGATTACGAATTGTCCGGCAAGTCGCGCGGCGCCAGCACTGCCAAGAGAACGGTCGGCGGAGCGGCCGTGGGTTCGGTAATCGGCGCTCTCGCCGGTGGCGGCAAGGGAGCAGCCATCGGTGCCGGTGCCGGTGCCGGGGTTGGTGCGGGGTCGGAAATAATCACCAAGGGAGATCAAGTGAAGGTGCCAAGCGAGACTCTGCTCGAGTTCAGGCTGCAGCAGGCTGTGTCGATACCAGTGCCTCGGAGCTGATTTTGCCAGATTCTTAACGCGCTCGCTGCCGGAGGCAGGAACAAGCATGGTTTGCTCTGGATAGCGCTGAACTGGTTGCCTTCGCTTTTGCTGGAAAGATAAGTGGACGCCCTCAATCCCAGAGCGCACAGGGCGTCTGTCCAACCTAAACGGCCTTTTTCGTTCCCGGACAGATGACAAGCAACCCCATGTGATTTGCTCGAGTTTCTCAGGGAGTTCGTACGGTTTCACTGAACCGCAACAAGCCTGCTTCCTGCATTCAGGTTGAGCAAAAGCAATGAACGTTCTGGTGTTGAACTCGGGTAGCTCCACTCTGAAATTTCAAGTGATTGCCACCGACCTTGACCGCATCGGGAAGGATAAAGACGACCGCATCTGCCGGGGCGAGGTCGAGGGTATGGGCGGAGAGGCAATCATTCGCATCAAGTACCGCGACCAGCCAAGTGTGACCCTTACCGCGCCCTTGCGAGATATACCCGCCGCACTCGACTACTTGGTTCGCTACATCGCTTCGGATCGATCCGGCGTGGCAGAGATTAAGAAGGCGGCCGATGTGAATGCGGTGGGACATCGCGTGGTGCACGGCGGTGAAATGTTCAAGAACTCTGCCCTGATTGACGATCGGGTTTTGAAAGGCATCGAAGACTGTATCGATCTGGCCCCCCTCCACAATCCCAACAACGTCAAAGGCATCCAGGCCGCGCGCGAAATATTCGGCGCAGACGTTCCTCAGGTCGCCGTATTCGACACTTCATTTCATTCCTCGCTTCCCGAGCAAGCCTACCTGTATGCCATTCCATATCATTTTTATCGACGCCACCGCATCCGCCGCTACGGATTCCACGGTACCTCTCATCGCTATGTCGCTTTCCGCTATCGCGCCATGCGAGGGCTGACGCGCGAACAGACCAATATCATCACCCTCCATTTGGGCAACGGCTGCTCGGCCGCCGCGATCAAGGGTGGATACTCCGTGGATACTTCGATGGGGTTGACGCCGCTGGAAGGTCTGGTCATGGGCACCCGCTCCGGCGACCTCGATCCCGCTGTCGTCAGCGCCATCGCCAGAAAAGAGGGGCTGTCGGCCTTTGAGGTGGACAGTCTGCTAAACACGCAATCCGGCTTGCTCGGTATTTCTGGCCTCACCAATGACATGCGCGAGTTGCAGGCCGAGTTGAAAGAACACGACGACCGCCGGGTCCGCCTCGCCATCGAAATCTTCTGTTATCGAGCGCGGAAATACATTGGCGCATTCCTGGCTGCGATGGGAGGAGCTGACGCCGTCGTTTTTACAGGTGGCATCGGCGAAAACTCGCCGGACATTCGTGCACGGATTTGCGCGGGAACGGAGTGGGCGGGGCTTCGTCTCGACCAGGCCAGGAATCAGGAGATGGTCGCTCGTGAAGGCAAGATTTCAACTGAAGGCTCGACCTTGCTCGCATATGCCATTCCCACCGATGAAGAGCTCCTCATCGCGCGGGACACTGTACGAGTCATCCTGGGCGTGCCCCACCCGTCGTAACCGATTGAGGAGGATTCTCGTGCAAATGTCCGGCATCCCGTTCGTGCTCATCGACTGGGCGAGCGCACACCGCACAAAGGTGAGATGATCGGAATTTGGTAGTCAGTTGATAGCCAGGTGCTGTAAGTAGCAGAAAAAAGGACTGGCGGAGAGGGGGGGATTCGAACCCCCGATACCCTTTCAGGTATGTCCGCTTTCGAGGCGGATCGTTTCAACCGCTCACGCACCTCTCCGCGACAAATCAGTAGTCAGCTCTCAGCAATCGGGTGCCAGCGGTCAGCATTTGGCAATTGCTAGCTGGCAATTAGCAACAATCATCATAGCAAACGCATACGGCAGTCCGTGCTTCGACTAAGGTGACCAAAGGGGTACGAACAATGCTGAGATCCTTCGCCCACGGCGCGCACTCAGGATGACCCCTCGAATGAGGCATCCGCACTTGGGCTTTCAGATCCCTCGCGCCGCTGGCGAAAGAAAGACTGCAGAATCTCTTGTGCGCGGCCAGCCAGGACGCCGGCGGTCACCTCCACCCGATGATTCAATTGCCGATTCTCTAATAGCTGCATGATCGAGCGCACCGCTCCCGCCTTGGGGTCCTCGGCGCCATAGATGAGGCGCTTAAGCCGGGCATGCACGATAGCCCCGGCACACATTGCGCAAGGCTCAACCGTCACGTAAATCTCGCAACCACCAAGGCGGTAGTTGCCCAGGGCGCGTCCGGCTTCGCGGAGAGCCACGATTTCGGCGTGGGCGGTGGGATCGGAGTCCGCGATCGGCCGGTTGCTGCCCCGGCCGATAATACGGCCATCGCACACGACCACCGCACCGACTGGCACCTCGCCGCTGGCGAGCGCTTGCTGCGCCTCACCCAGGGCGGCTTGCATGAACAGTTCGTCGGACATTAGATTCTTCGCCAGTTTAGCGGCTGCCGAGAGAAAACCACAGACGGGGTTGCAGAGATAGCCAATTAAGCCATTGCCCTCTGCCCAATAGCCAGCCTTTGCGGGCCTGGGTTAAACTAGGCGCATAAGCATTCCAACGGGGAAACCACGTGCGGCTTAAAGAAACCTTGAAGAACGTCCTGCTGGTCGACCTGCTGCAGGGCCTGAAGGTCACGTTCCGCAACCAGAATCCGAAGGAGATCTACACCGAGCAGTATCCCCTGCAGCGCCCGCACGTCGCCGAGCGTTATCGCGGCGCACCGCGCCTGAATGTGAACCCCGACACCAACGAGACGCTATGCATCGCCTGCGATCTGTGTGCCGTTGCCTGTCCCGAGCACCTGATTGTCGTCACTTCCGAACGCAATGAGAAAACGCGCCGCAAGGAACTGACCACCTTCACCTACGACACCAGCCGCTGCATGTTCTGCGGCCTTTGTGAGGACGCCTGCCCCACCGACGCCCTGGAACTGACCCAGGACTTCGAAATGGCCAACTACTCGCGCGAAGGTGCCATCTGGGATCGCCAGATCCTGGAGCAGGGCCCCCAGCCCACCGTGTACAAGAGGTAGAAATCAGCACTCAGCCCTCAGCAGTCAATTGCTGATTACTTATTCACCGCAGGCTGCTGCTGCGTCATGCAGTGGATCGTGCCCAGTCCCCAGACCAGATCCCCGCAGTAGATGCCGATCACTCGCCGATCAGGGAAAAGCTCGGCGAGCGTGTTAAGGGCCAGCCGATCCTTGGGATCGTTGAACACCGGGACCAACACGGTCTGATTGGCGATGTAGAAGTTGGCATAGCTGGCCGGCAGGCGCTGGCCTCGAAAAATGACCGGCGCGGGCATGGGCAGTTCCACGACGCGGAAAGGCTTTCCCTGCTGATCGCTCATCGTGCGCAGCCGCTTGAGATTTTCCGCGAGCAGGCTATGATTGGGATCGGAAGGATCGGGCTCGACCGCTGTAACGATTGTGTCCCGCGCAACAAAGCGGCTGATGTCGTCGATGTGGCCGTGAGTGTCATCACCCACAATTCCGCGCTCCAGCCAAAGCACCTTGGAGATCCCGAGATAATCACGAAAAACTTGTTCCAATTGCTCACGCGAAAGACAAGGGTTGCGCTGCTGCACTTCACTGAGCAGACACTCTTCGGTGGTCAGCAGACATCCGGCGCCGTTTACGTCGATGCTGCCCCCTTCCAGCACCACCCAATGCTTGGGATTGTTCGCGGCCGTTGGTTTGATCTCCAAGATCCTCAACCGGCGGGCAATCTTGCCGGGAATCTGGTTGTCGAGCTGCCAATCGGGATACTTGGCCCAGGCGTTGAAACGCCAGTTGAGCGCGGTTAAGGATCGTTCGTATTGGGAGGGCACGGTCGAGGCTTCGAGTCGGCTTGAACGATCGGCGTCGCCAGTAACGAAAATAGCGGCGAAGTCGCGAGTCCAGACGCGGTTCGTTGGCCAGCGATGGAAGCGAATACCGATATCGCGCAATCGCTTTTCATCTGTGGCATCGACGAGTGCACCGGCCCTCGACAGTACCTTGCGAGCGCGCTCTTCTTCCGCTTCGTCGGCAACGATCAGCTCGACCCGCTCTACGCGCGCCAGGTGTCGAACAATCTCCGCGTAGACCCAGGGAATGGGCTCAAATTTTCCCGGCCAGTCGGTGCGGTTGTGTGGCCAGGCAAGCCAGGTGGCAGCGTGCGGCTCCCACTCAGCAGGCATGCGGTAGCCAACGCCCATCAAGCCGGGCGAGACCCCTCGGCGCTGCTTTCTCATGATTGGTCGAGAAAACGATGCGTAATGGGAGCGTAGCTGTCGATGCGGCGGTCTCGCAGGAACGGCCAGTTGCGGCGCACGTCTTCCATCTTGCGCAGATCAATCTCGCCGATCAGGATGTCCTCGCGATCGTGCGGCGCTTGCGCGATCACACGCCCGAAGGGATCGCTCAGGAAGGAGCCACCCCAGAATTCGAGTCCCTGACCGGGAGCCTTATTGCCTCGAACGTCGCCAGTTTCAAAACCCACCCGGTTCACTGCCGCCACATACACGCCGTTGGCGATGGCGTGCGCGCGCTGGATGGTTTGCCAGGCCTCGTACTGCGCCTTGCCGAACTCGGCCTTCTCCGCCGGATGCCAGCCAATAGCAGTGGGATAAAACAAAACCTGCGCGCCCTGCAGGGAAGTCAGACGTGCGCCTTCCGGATACCACTGATCCCAGCAAACCAGCGTGCCCAGCTTGCCCACGCGAGTGTCAAACACCTTGTAGCCGAGATCGCCGGGAGTGAAATAGAACTTCTCGTAATAAAGAGGATCGTCGGGGATGTGCATCTTGCGGTAGATCCCGAGCAGGGTTCCGTCGCTGTCAAAGACCGCCGCCGTGTTGTGATAGATCCCGGGAGCGCGCTTCTCGAACAGCGATGCCACCAGCGCGACACCCTGCTGCCGCGCAAGTTGCGAGAGCTTCGTCGTGGTCGGGCCGGGAATCGGTTCGGCAAGATCGAAGAGCGCGTGGTCTTCCCTCTGGCAGAAGTATTGAGTCTGGAACAGCTCGGGCAGGCAAACCACCTGGGCTCCCCGTCCGGCAGCTTCGCGCACCATGTCCATCGCGTGCTCCAGATTCCTGTCCGGATCGGGCGTGCACGACATCTGGATCAAGCCCACGCGAAAAACTTCTGCCGCCAAATTCCATCCTCCTCAGGCATCGAATTTTCTAGCATACCAGAGTGAATTGCGCCGGCTCCGGAGGGCGCATTCATCAGGTGTTAACAATCCGCTGAACCGAACATTGACGCGGTCATAGCCATTGGATAGCTTTGAAGTTTTCCATTTCCGGTTTGGTCGATTCTGTGGCAGGGAGGCACTCGCTTGAAGAAGAAGGCTGCTGTGAATCACGAAGGCGCGGGTATCGAACGTGAGCTGCATGACCCGGTGCGCGACAAGCTGGTTCCACTGGAGCCGATGGATCTCTCTGCGATCCATGGAATTGATGATCTGGTGCGAGCCATGGGCCGCACGGCTTTTACCGCGCGGCAGGTTGGCGATGCCGCTGATGTCCTGGAGGCGATGGCGCGCGATAAGGATTGTTTTGTAGTGATGACCCTCGCCGGCGCTATGACGGTCGCCAAGCAAGGCTTAGTGATCGCCGATCTGATCGATCACGGAATCGTGAAAGCGCTTGTCTCGACCGGAGCGCTGATGGCACACGGGCTGGTGGAAGCCGCCGGCAAATCGCATTTCAAATACGACGCCAGGATGAACGACGTCGAACTTTATGAGGCGGGATACAACCGCGTCTATGACACCCTGGAGCCCGAGACCAACCTCAACTTCGTGGAAGGGATCGTGGCGCAGATACTAGATGCCTGGGACGCCCAAGAGACGATGTGCTCGTACAAGCTAAATCGCGATGTCGGGAAATACCTCAGCGAGAAAGTGAAGGAGCGGGGGATTTTGAAGTCAGCGTACCAGAAGAAAGTACCGGTTTTTGTCCCGGCGTTTACGGATTCCGAGCTGGGCCTGGATGTCGCCTTGCACAACCGCAAAAGAGCCAAACAGAAGCGGCCGCAGATCCATTTCGATCCTTTCTTCGATCTCAATTATTTCGCTGAGACGCTGCTGGCGGAGAAACGGCTGGGAATTCTTACCATCGGCGGGGGCGTGCCGCGAAACTGGTCGCAGCAGTTTGGACCTTATATCGAATTGCGCCACCGGCGGGGCGGGGAAGATCTGCCGCTCAAGCGCTATCACTATGGGGTACGCATCTGCCCGGAGCCGGTGCACTGGGGCGGATTGTCAGGAAGTCCCTACAGCGAGGCGATATCCTGGGGAAAATTCGTCCCACCGGACGAGGGCGGCCGTTTTGGAGAAGTGTTTCTCGACGCCACGGTGGGCCTGCCTTTGGTTGCGGGAGCCGTGCTGGAACGCCTGAGAAAGAAGTAGGGTGAACTGCGCCGCAAAAACAGAACCGCAAGATCTTTCGACTCGGACGGGGATCGGTGTGACCCGTCCTCGCTCAAGATGACAGATTTTTTACCGGCCTAGCGATCGAACAGAAAGATGGCCGATGCAATCACCGTAGTCCACAAACCCCGCTTGTCGCCTACCGCGGATTGGGTCACGTTCATGGTGCGAACGATTTTGTTCGACAGACGATAGATCTGCTTTTTTTCGTCCCACGACTTGTCAGGATCGAATTCCACATTCAGCGTGGTAGCCAGCATTTCCGCAGCCAGTTCTTCGGCATAGTCGCCGGCAGCCTCTTCCGGCTCTCCAAAGGAGTGATGCTCACTGAGATAGCCATAGGTGCCGCGGTCGGCGGGTATCGCCAAGCCGATGCTGGCAGCCAGCAGGCGATGAGGCTCGCGGGTGGAGTTCTCGGCGACTACAGCAAAAACCACTTCCCCGTCCCAGAGTCGGCGCAGTCCCTCCTTGCGCGGCAGGACCTTGCAGTTCGGAGGAAAAATGGAGGAGACGCGCACCAGATTCTGAGCTGCAATGCCGGCGTCTCTAAGGGCCAGCTCAAAGGAGGTCAGACGCTCTTTGTGCTTGCCTACACCCTTGGTGAGAAAGATCCTCCGCGGGACCATGTCTTTTCCCAATTCTTAGTTCCTCCCGTGCTCATTTCTTTCAATGCTTTGGCGAAAAAGTAACACGCACAAGTCTAAAGCAGGCAAGGCAATTTTGGAGGGGGATCAAGAATTTACACCATATTAAAAGAAGCGGGCAGCGCTCATCGAGAGGCGCTAGCCTCCCTCGGTCTGTCGTCTTGAGCGAGGACCGGGAGAACCAGCCCCGGTCCGAGTCGAAAGACCTTTGCGTCTCGTTCGTGAGACGAAAGGGTGAATTCAAGACAGCTGACGCCTCCCAACCGCAACATGAGCTACTGAGACTGAGAAATACTCTCGCGTTTCGTTTTGCCGGTCCCGGCCATGGCAACGGGCTGCTCGAGCGAACTGCGGCGCACTGCAATATCGATGAAGGCGAGCGCAGCGCGGCTCAGAGCCTTGTCGCGCCGGAAGACCAGCGCCAGGTCACGCCGGATCTGGGTATCGGAAAGGGTAAGCGCTACCAGCGCCTTGGCGCGGACATCTTCCAGCACGTTCGAGCGAGGAATGAATCCCACTCCGACGTCGGCGGCGACGAATCGCTTTAATAACTCGCTGGAATCAAGTTCCATGGAAATAGTGGGAGTGAGCCCTTTCTCTTCAAAAGCCGCATCGATGGCTTCGCGCGTACGCCCCAGCTTGGGTAAAAGCAGCGGGTAATTTCCCAGTTGAGCCACGCTTACTGACTTCGTCTTGGCAAGCTCGTGTCGCGGGGCACAGATCGCCACTAATTCATCACGGTGAATAGGCACAACGGTCAATCGTTTGTCAGAGACAGGAAGTGAGACCACACCGAAATCGATGGAATTGTCGATTACAGATTCCAGCACTTTGGCTGTCTCCATGCGCCGGACTTCCACGCCGACCCCGGGATAGGACTTTTTAAACTCGGCAAAGACTTCGGGAAGGATGTGCAGGCAGGTGCCTTCATTGGCGCCGACGACGATCTCGCCGCGCGGGACGCGTTCCATCTCTGCGATGGCGGTAACGATATCGCGGCGCGACTGCACCGTGTCCTCGGAATATTTCTGGAATATCTTTCCTGCAGCAGTCAGAGAGACCCGCCCGCCGCTGCGGTCCAGCAGCTTGGCGCCGACCTCCTCTTCCAGGGCGCGGATCTGCGCTGAAATGGCGGGCTGGGTGCGGAATCGTTTTTCCGCTGCCCGCGAGAAGCTGCTCAGCCGCGCCACTTCCAGGAAGGTTTCCAGTTGATCGAAGTCCATAGCCGCAGATCCGCTGCGATATACACTTGGCCCTCCATCCAACCACGCGGGTGGACAGGAGTCGAAGCTTTGCTCGCTTGAGATTACAGGCTAACAGCCCTCAGCCAGCGGGGGCAAAGTTTCGAGAAGCGCCAACTGACTCCAGGCCGAAACGGGCAGGCGTATAAGTCACATTTATCGCTCCCATAAAAACAATCAATTTCCCACCCCACCGCGGAGCCATTTATCATCACCGCAAGCCGTGCCCTGTGCGGCCCGTTCACTACAATTCAATGTTTTGTATCCCCCGCGCTGCCCGCCTGTTAGGAGCCCTCATTGCAACGCGTAGGCATCAAATCGCGCCCTTTGCGGCGCAAGGAGAAATCTATGGCTGATCCCAAAGCCGTTTTGGACTTCGCGAAAAAAAACGGCGCCAAAATCGTTGATCTTCGCTTCACTGACCTTCCCGGTCTCTGGCAGCATGTCTCTTATCCCATGGACCAGGTGGATGAGTCCTCGTTCGAGGACGGCTTCGGCATGGACGGCTCGTCCATCCGTGGCTGGGCCGCCATCCACGAGAGCGACATGCTGCTGATTCCCGACACCTCCTGGTACATGATGGATCCCTTCAGCGAAACGCCTTCCCTGGTGATGATCTGCGACGTCATCGATCCGGTGACCAAGCAGCGCTATGACCGCGACCCGCGCTACATTGCCAAGAAGGCGGAAATGTATCTAAATTCCACCGGCATTGCCGACACCTGCTACATGGGTGCGGAAGCTGAGTTCTTCATCTTCGACAATATCCGCTTTGATCAGCGTGAGAATCACGGCTTTTATTTCATTGACGCGGAAGAAGGTCGCTGGAATTCCGGCCGCAAAGAAAACAACCTCGGATACCGCCCGCGCTATAAAGAAGGTTATTTCCCGGTTCCGCCCACCGATCATTATCAGGACCTGCGCACCGAGATGGTGCTGACCATGGAAAAGTGCGGGCTCACGGTTGAGTGCCATCACCATGAAGTGGCCACTGGCGGGCAGTCGGAAATCGATCTGAAATTCGACAAGCTCCTGGCTTCTGCCGACCACATGATGCTCTACAAATATGTGGTGCGGAACGTCGCCTACCAGTACGGCAAGACCGTCACCTTCATGCCCAAGCCGCTCTTCCAGGATAACGGCAGCGGCATGCATACCCATCAGTCGCTGTGGAAGGGCGGAAAGCCGCTGTTCGCCGGAGAAGGATATGCGGGATTATCGCAGCTCGCGCTGTGGTACATCGGCGGGCTGATTAAGCACGGTCCGGCGCTGGCAGCCATCATCGCTCCCACAACGAATTCTTACAAACGCCTGGTGCCGGGGTTTGAAGCGCCGGTTAATCTGGCGTACTCGCGGCGCAATCGCTCGGCGGCATGCCGTATCCCGATGTATTCGGCGTCACCCAAGGCCAAGCGCGTGGAGTTCCGCCCGCCCGATCCCAGCTGCAATCCTTACCTGGCGTTTGCGGCCATGATGATGGCGGGCCTGGACGGCGTAGAGAACAAGATCGATCCCGGTCAGCCGCTGGATAAGGACATCTACGACCTTGGTCCAGAGGAGCTGGCCAAGGTTCCGTCGATGCCGGGATCGCTGGAAGACGCCCTGAACGCGCTGGAACGCGACAATCAGTTCCTGCTCAAGGGCGATGTCTTCACCGAAGAACTGCTGAAGACTTATATCGACTACAAGCGCGACAAGGAAGTGAACGCCGTTCGCCTGCGTCCGCATCCCTACGAATTCGCGTTGTACTACGACATCTAAGACTCTCGAACTCTCGTCTTTGAAAGCCCGGCCGCTGTGGCCGGGCTTTTCTTTTAAAAATCGGTCCTTGTGAGCAGTTTCCGCCCGGCGTAGATCTTTTAGACCCTTCGAATTGGTCCGGGATCCGTGAATTCCCTGATATGCGAAGGGGAAGTTACAGTTTCGTAAATTCCTGGAATCTCCGGTTGGCCCGCGGTTTCTTGCCACATCTTTCAGTGACGCCAAGTACTGATTTCTGAGCAGCAACTGCTTTACCCTGCGAGCCGAGACGGGGGAATGGTCTGCCTATGATCGGCGAAGGGCTCGAGCATTATACGGTCCTGGACAAGCTCGGCTCCGGTGGCATGGGTGTTGTCTATCGCGCCCGCGATCAGCGGCTCGAGCGCGACGTGGCAATCAAATTCCTTGCGCCCGAACTGCTGGACGCCCGCGGCTCGGCCCGTTTCCATCGCGAAGCGCAGGCACTAGCCGCTCTCAATCATCCCAACATCGCCTCGATTTACGCCCTCGAAGAGATCAATTCATCCGCCGCCCTGGTGATGGAACTGGTTGAGGGTCCCACGCTGGCAGACCGAATAAATGCCGGGAATATTCCGATCGAAGAAGCCTTGCGCATTGCGCGGCAGCTCGCGGAAGCCCTCGAGTGTGCGCATGAGCGTGGCATCATCCACCGCGACCTCAAGCCCAGCAACATTAAGCTGAAGCAGGATGGCACCGTAAAGGTCCTGGATTTCGGGCTGGCGAGATTTCTTGATGCCGAGGACATCGAAGGCCGCCGGCAGAAAGATACAGGCCAGCGCGACCCGTCCACGACCGCAAGCGATCTGACGTCGCGCCCCGGCATCGTTGTTGGCACCCTCGCCTACATGAGCCCTGAACAGGCGCGCGGTTCTAAACTTGACGCCCGTTGTGATATCTGGGCCTTTGGCGTGGTTCTGTACGAGATGCTGACCGGCCGCTGCGCATTCAAGCGCGCATCCTCCTCCGACACAATCGCGGCCGTGATAAAGGAAGAGCCCGATTGGTCGGCGCTGCCGGCAGACATTCCGCCCTTGGTTTTGCACTTGCTGCGTCGATGTCTTGCCAAGGACCCTCGCGACCGTCTCCATGCCAGTGGCGATGCGCGGCTGGAGATCGAAGAAATATTGTCGAAGCGGGAGTCTGCCGATGATTCCGCCGCGCACCTTGCCAAGGTCGCCTTTCGACGGCGACCGTTACCTTGGGTTCTGCTTGCACTCGTGCTGATCGCGACAGCTCTGTTGCGCTGGGTTCCCCAGCGCGATCAGCCAGGATTGAAAGTCTCGGCGCGCTACACCATCAATTTGCCACGCGATGCTCCGCTCGCACCCGCCTCGGCCATGCCGCTTGCCGTGGGCCGGGCCTCGCTGGCCCTTTCCCCGGACGGCGCCAGCTTGGTGTACGTGGCTTTCGTTGACGGGAATACCCAGCTATATGTTCGCGACATGCAGCGGGCTGAATTTCGCGCGCTTCCCGGCACTGCGGGCGCTCACAGCCCATTCTTTTCCCCCGACGGCCGGTGGGTCGGCTTCTTTGCTCACGACAAGTTAATGAAAGTCTCTCTCACCGGAGATCAACCAATCGTCCTATGCGGCGCCACACTGGGCTTCGGCGGTAGTTGGGCAGCGGATGGTCAAATTTATTTCTCCACGGATTACTCCTCCGGAATATTTCGAGTTCCAGAAACCGGAGGCTCGCCCAAGACAGTCACCGGCAATAACTGGCAGTTCACGCCCAGCATATTTCCTCACGTGCTCCCCGACAATCAGGGAGTGCTCTTCAGTCTTCCGACCTTCACGCTGGGCGTTTATGACTTGCGCAGCCGGAAAGCAAGCGCCCTCCTCTGGAGTGGAACATTTCCCCGATTCTTGCCCCCCGGACATATTCTGTTTGCACGTCGAGGCACCCTGCAGGCTGTGCCTTTCGACGCACAGAAACTCAAGCTGACTGGCCCGCCAATGCAGTTTCTTGATGGCGTTCGTACGGAACGGGATGGCGCCGCGCAGTTCACATTTTCCGCCGACGGCACCTTCATTTATGCCTCGGGAAGCGACGGAGCGGTGGGCTCGCTGGTCGCGGTCGATCGCAATGGGAGCAGGCGGTCGCTGCAGGGGCCGGTTGGTGACTTCAGTGCCTTCCGCATCTCGCCGGACGGTACGCGCGTGGTTATCCCAATCAATACACTCACTGGGACCGACATTTGGCTCTACGACACAGCTCGCGGAACCACCACCCGGCTCACCTCGGACGAGCGGAGCAGTTTTCCAATCTGGGCCCCGGATGGCCATACCATCTATTACGTGAGTTGGCGCAGCGGAATTGCAAACCTGTATCGACAATCAATTGATGGCGGCGAGAGTGTCCAGGTCACCCACTGGGCGAAAGGTTTCAAGGGTTCGCCTTTGGGTGTATCTCGCAATGGCAAGTGGCTGTTGGTTATGAAACTCGGGGACGAAACCAGGGAGGACCTCTGGATATTGCGCCTTGCGGAAGATGACGGCTCGACAGCGGTCTCGGTCGAGGAGACTCCATTCCTGACTAGCAGTTTCAGTGAGTGTCTCGGCGATCTCTCACCTGATGGACGCTGGGCGGCCTACACCTCCGACGAGTCCGGAGGCTGGGAGGTTTATGTCACTTCTTTTCCCCATGCCGGCGAGAAGATCAGAATTTCAACCAATGGTGGCGAGGAGCCCCTCTGGTCCCCCGATGGTCGCGAACTCTTCTATCGCTTCGGCACCAGGTGGTTCGTCACCGAGGTCACGACTGGCGATCGTTTCACCGCCAGCAGACCACGGCTTCTCTTCGAAGGTCCTTTTGCCAACGTCCCAGGCCATTCCTACAGCGTTGCTCCGGACGGAAGCCATTTTCTGCTGGTCGAGGGCGTGGACCAGACGAAGACCCTCACTGAACTCAATGTCGTGACGAACATTTTCGATGAAGTTAATCGCCGGATGACCTCGTCGCAGCGCTGAGCAAAGTCGCCTCGGCTTCAGCCGAATTCCATCTGGCGAGATGCCCTGGGTTCAGGGTAGTTGAATATTGATCGTTGACACCGGCGGGCCGGCGGCCTATAACCTGCGCAAATCAACTCAAGACCCACACATCAGGCAGGTGATACATGCTGGCTCAAGGAGCGCACACTGTCTTACGGTTTTTCAAGATCCAGTTTCTGGGCAATTGGATCCGAAGCAGCCTGCTGAGTGCCTTCGGGTATGCGGGAACGGAGCCATTGAATACATTGCTTGTCGTCGTTGAGGATGCGAACGCGAATTTAACGACATACTGGTTTGAGTTGAAACCCAATATCGAAGTCTGGATCTCGGAAGCTGGTCATAACGAGGTCCATATCCCGGCAATCTGCGTCAAGAGCCAACCAGGCGATCAGACACGCTGTCACGGCTGAGGATGTCGGAATCGCCGCACCGAGTGCCGGTCATTCCTGATCCTGCGCGATGACCTCGGCTTCCATTTTCAGTTCGGAGATGCGGCGGAGAAGGCGAATGCGTTTCTGCTCCAGGCTCTTGCTCTGCACGAGAATCTCATCCAGCCGATTCGTGAGTTCGTCAATTTCTTCATGGATTTCGAGCAGACGGTCCCGCGCTCCTGAGGAAAGTTGGTCTGTGGAGGCGCTAGGATCCGATCCTCTATTTTGATCGTCCGCCATCATCGAGCAGCGTACTTCTCACCCTGCAAACGAGCAACGTAGCCGAAGTACAGTGGCTTGCCGATGATGGGGTGCGCCCGCGAGTGTGCCAGCGTCGCTCAGGCGGGTTTTCCCTCGGCTGCACAAACAAACAGACCCGGCCTGTTATGGCCGGGTTGGTGTTTGTAGGGCGTCTGGTTGGACGCGGTTCAGTCGCCTGGTTGGGCGAATTTAGCTGGGTGGACTGTTTCTTCCATCCGTGCCAGATGGTGCCGCGGGCGTAGTGCTCTGAGGTTGAGTGCTGGGCGACTGGGTGCCGGGCGAAGTCTCGGGAGACAGCGTTCCGGGCGTGCTTCCTGGCGTGGCAGGAGATAACGTTCCGGGCGTCGTTCCCGGAGTTGCAGGTGGCAGTGTGCCTGGTGTGGTTGTCATCGGCGCACTCTGCGGTGTTGCGCTACCCGCAGGAGGAGTCGCGGTGCCGGCTGGTGGAGTCGCAGGTCCAGCCCCGGGTGTAGCAGTTCCTGCCGGTGGAGTCGCGGTTGATGGAGTTGGGGTCGCCGTTCCTGTGGGCGAAATGCCAGTCCCAGCAGGAGGGGTAGCTGTTGACGGCGCGGGAGTCGCGGTTCCGGTGGGGGATCCAGCCGTGCCCGCTTGCGGTGTAGCCGTTCCCGCGGGAGGCGTTGCAGTTCCAGCCTGGGGTGTTGCCGGACCGGTAGCGCCCGACATGCCGGTACTTCCGGCCCTGGTTTGGGCACCCGCTATTGCCGCGCAAAGCATCACGGCAAATACCAACGTCATGGTTGATCTCATGAGTACCTCCAACTATCGGCTGAACCTCGTGCAAATGTGCTGCCACTGGCTAAGCTGAGAGGGTGAATAGGGAATCGTCACAGGCGAAGCACACGAATCGTGGAGAACTTTCCAATCCGCGGGTAATAAGGGCTAAGGTGTAGTCCTTCGCAGCTGCTGGAGCAGAAAACCCGCTAAAGGATTTTCTGCCGCCATCTACCTGATCTCCCCTATATAGGCTCCAAAAGCCGGAACCGTCATTTCCTTCGTCTTGCTCGTTGGCGGGGCTTCATAAGAAGCAAGCAGAGTTTTGACGGTGGTGCCACTCACCTGCTGGCCCCTAAGATCAAGCTTCACGGTTTGAGCTGAACCGCTCATGTTCAGCACCACCAGCACATTCTGTCCCTTGTAAGAGCGCAGATAGGCCAGCACGTTGGGATCGGTCTCGTTGAGCGCAACATATTTCCCATCGAGCAGTACACGATTGTTGTGACGCAGCGTGAGCAGGCGCTGGTAATAGTTCAGGATTGAGTTGGGATCTTTCTTCTCTGTCTCGACGTTGTATTGCTTGTAGCGCGGGTCCACGGGATTCCAGGGAATCGCCTTGCTGAAACCGGCATTCTCGGCGGGGCTCCATTGCATGGGCGTGCGTTCGCCATCTCGCCCCTTGTCCTCCGGCCAGCTCCGGCGGCCGGCGGGATCTTTCACGTCCTCCTTGCGCTTGGGATCGTTGTTTTCCATGCCAATCTCTTCGCCGTAATACATGATGGGAGTGCCCCGCAGCGTGAGATAGAGTGAGGCCATGAGCTTGGCAATCTGATCATTGTGCTGACCGTCGCCGTAGCGGTTGTACACCCGACGAATGTCGTGATTGCTGAACACGAAAATGGGCCAGCCCCCGGCGCCGTCTACCGCTGCGATCTGGCGGCGGAATTCCGATGGGGACAATCGGTCCACCTTGGCAAACATGAAGTCCATGGGCATATGCAGCTCGTTGCCGTGTTCGCCGTAGTACTGCTTCAATTCGTTGATGTCGTCGGTCCAGGTTTCGCCAATCAGCACCGCATTGTATTCGTCAGCCACGGCGCGCAAGCGCTGCAGCGCGGCGTGAACTTCGGGAAGCTTCTTGTTGTAGATCCTCTCGTCAACCGGGTCGCCGTACTTGCTCAGCTTTCCGGGAGTAACGGGGTTGTCCTTCAGGTTGGGATCTTCAAACAGCGTATCCACCGCGTCCAGGCGGAAGCCCGCGACACCACGCTTGTACCACCAGCGTGAAACGTCAAAGATCGCCTTCTCGACCGCCGGGTTGCGCCAGTTAAGGTCTGGCTGCTCGACGTAAAAATAATGGTAGTACCACTGATTCGTCTTAGGATCGAACTGCCAGGCAGAGCCGCCGAAATCCGAGATCCAGTTATTCGGTGGCTGGCCAGGCCCTTTGCCATCACGCCAGATATACCAGTCGCGTTTGGGATTAGTGCGCGATGAACGCGATTCGATAAACCAGGGATGCTTGTCTGAGGTGTGATTAACCACCAGATCAAGAATAATGCGGATGTTTTGCTGGCGGCCCTCCGCAATGAGCCGGTCCATGTCTTGCAAGGTGCCGTATTGCGGATCGACATTCTCGTAGTCGGACACGTCGTATCCGAAATCCACCTGTGGTGAGGGGAACATGGGTGAGATCCAGATGGCATCGACGCCAAGCCAGCGCAGGTAGTCGAGCTTGGAAGTAATGCCGGGTAGATCCCCGATGCCATCGTTGTTGCTGTCGGCAAAGCTCCGCGGATAGATCTCGTAGAAAACGGCGTGCTGCCACCACTGGTGCCCTTCATCATCAATGGCTTTTGTCTGCGCGATCAGGGATTGAGGGAAGAGAGTGGAGCAGAAAACGATGAAAGAGAAAATCGTTAAGTCAGCTTTGCGCATTGGGGCCTCCCACACGAGTTCACGAGCCGCTAAAGTTTCACATCTCTTGGCCTCGGCAGCCAGCCCGTGGTGACTTTAACAGGACCGTGCTCGTCGACAGAATGCATAGATGCTTCGTTCAGCATGACCCAATTCATCGGGCACTGCTGCCTGCCGGCACGAATTGAATTGTGACCTGCTGCTGAATATATTCAGCAGGCGAGGCGGCAGGGAACGAAACCGTCAAAAAATCCTTTCCGTCGCGAGTCTCACGACGCCCGCCGTCAATGTTCTTGATTTCCTCTGCACCCCTGATTGGGAGCACGTAGGTATCGCCGGCCAGGCCGGCAAGTGTGTATCGCACCTGATTGTGATCCTGGCTCCAAGATTCAGATACGACTTTCAGATTTCGGCTCCTGCCCCCTGCTTCTGGCAGCGCTACCGGCACGGCGATGCCGAAATCGTGCCGCAACCGGATGCGAACCGTAGTCGGTCCGCCAAACAACGGCACCCGCACCTGCACGTGCTGATCGTTCAGGCTGGGGTGCATCTTAAAAGGAACCGGCCGATCGTTGATCTCGGCCCCGCTGACTTCAGCGCGCAGACTTATGGCAGGAGCGAATTCGATGGCGCCCCCATCTTGACCGCCACCCGAGCGTCTCACCTCAAGTTGAATGACCTGGTTCGCTCCGCCAGTCGCATCTGCAGCCGCGGAGTAGGCCAGATCGATCGAACCCTCGCGCAGCCTCACGTTGCGCATGGTAAAGGAATTCCAGTCCGCCGGAACGTGGGGCGCAAGGCTCAACGTGTTGGACGCAGCATCCCGGGACAGCCCCATCAAGCCACGCAAGAGCGGCGAGATCACCATGGCCGCGGACCAGATCTGGTGGGGAGACGCGATCGAGTGCTGCTGAAAAAATTCGCCCGAGAGAACTTCCGTGGTGTGTCCGGGCGCACTGCCCTTGAGTGTGAGCAGAGCATTGGCGCGAAGGTTCTCAAAACCCTGAAGCGGTCGGTGATAGCGATACGATCCCACCGAGGCCCAGCCCGTAAAAAGCGGCCACACCGCGCCATAGTGATATCCCGAAGGATCGTATTTATCGTAGCTGGAGGACACAATGCGCATCCCCCAGTCGGCGAGATGGTCGGCGCCCGAGATCGCATCGATCATCTGATTTGATTTTGCCGGATCCAATACGCCCATCCACATGGGAACCATTGCCAGGACACTTGGAATGGCAATGGCTTTGCCGTCGGTGCCAATCGCGAAGGCGTACTGGCTTTTGTCCGCGACCCAGAATCTCGAATTCAATGCTGATGAGCGCTGACTGAAGTTCGTTTCTAACTGGCGGGCAATATCTGCTTTGCCCGTAAGCTTGGCCAGATTCGCCAGCGCGCGCAGTGACTCTAGCGCTAATCCGCTCTGGTAGAGTTCGCTGCGCACAGGTAGGAGAGGTCCGCCTTCCACCCATCCGTGCCCGATGCCTTCGTTTCGTGGAAAGCCTTCGCTGTCATTGGTGGATTCCAGGAACTGATGAGCGCGCCAGAGATTGTCCCAGTGATCGCGTGCGAAGGCCACGTCGCCGCTTTGGCTCACATAGTCATCAGCGGCGATGATGAGCAATGGCGTGGCATCGGCGGATGCGAAGCCGTAGGGAAATCCCTTGAACCAGTTGACAAAGGACGCGCTCTGCGAGATCTCGTGAGGGACTTTGCCGTCTTCGCGCTGGTACTTCATGATGAATTCCAGCGCTTGGCGCGTGTTGGAAAAATCGCCTTCAGCGGTGAGGGCGAGATCTGTCCACTCCGAGTCACGTCCGAAGAACCAGGCGAAGCCCGGACGAGCAGTTTCGCCCGAGATGCGATAGCCGGCGACCAATCCAGTCCCGAGATAAGGATTTCGCACCATTCCCTGCACCACGCTGACTCGCGCCCAATCGTAAGCCTGCTGGAGCTCACGGTCCGGAAGCTCAACTGAGACTGTGTGATCTAGATAGTCACGATAATAGGCAGCAGACTCTGCCTGCAGCTGCTCGGCAGCGTCCAGCAGATGTTTGTAGGTGCTTTCCGCCTGGCTGCGTCCCTCGACCGAGCCGGCGATCACGATGTAACGAACCGAACGTCCCTTGCTGACCTGCTCCAGGCGAAATGCGGTCGTGAGATTCATGCCGTAGTTGGTGACGTACTCACGCTGCAGCTCGCTGGACCTGGGCGATCCTACAACCGCAAAAAATTTCTGCTGTTCTTCTCCCATGACAAAGGCGCTGAGATCGCGGTCCCAGAATTCGTAAGTCCCACCCAGCCCGGCGGGCCACATTAACTGGAAGTCACGTGTCAGCCTGGCTTCGATCGCGAGCGGAATATAGCTGTCGATCTCCAGCCGAATAATCACGCCCTTCTCATGGACAGGCACAAAGATGGTTTCGCGCACGTTGAATTGATCGTAGGCGTAGAGGATCGTTGTGGATTCCGGCCGAACGGTAACGGTTCGTGCAATCGCACGGCCAGGGATCAGCCCTTCCTGCAGCCGGAATGCAAGGTGGAAATCGCGGAAGATTTTTAACGGATAGACCCAGGCCTCGAAGGTGCCGTTTTCGTAGCCAAAAATTCCCGCGCTCTGTCCAACCGCGGATAAGAAATTCCAGGGCTGAACGGCGTGCGTGAGTTCCAGAGGCTGCGCTGTTTGCCTGGGCTGGTCAGCAGCAGATGCGGGGCTGAGCAGGGCGTAAATCAGCACCAGTAGAGCCAACGAGAGAGAAATTCCTTGCAGGCGAGAGTCAATGCCGCGAATCGGCGACGTGACGGCGGACTTGAAAAGCGGTGCCTTCATCAGAAAGAATAGCGGCGAATCATAGCACGCGAGAAAACTGGGTCACCCTTGTCCTTTTCCAGACGCTCATTCCTCCGTTCCCTCAGCCGTTCCGCAGCTGTACTCACACTGGAACAGGTCTTATCCACGAGCTTCGGACTTGGAAAAAGATTGTGGGCGCAACAGGCGCCCGCTACCAAGGCGGAAGAAAAACCCTCGCTGGATGTGAGTTTCGTGAACGTTGCCCGCGAAGCCGGCCTGAACACCAAGACCATTTTCGGTGGCGAGCACAAGAACAAATATTTGCTGGAAACCACCGGCTGCGGCATCGCCTTCTACGACTACGACAATGACGGCTGGCTGGACATTTTCGTAGTTAACGGCACGCGCTTAGAAGGATTTCCTAAAGGGCAGGAGCCAGTCTGCCATCTCTACAAAAATAATCGCGACGGCACATTCACCGACGTGACGCAGAAATCGGGCCTGGCGCGTTCCGGCTGGGGGCAGGGATGCTGCATCGGCGACTATGACAACGACGGCTGGGATGACCTGTTCGTCACCTACTTCGGTCAGAACGTTCTCTTTCACAACAACGGCAATGGAACCTTCACGGATGTAACTGCGAAGGCTGGGCTCATGCAGAACAAGACCCGCTGGAACAGTGGCTGCGCTTTTGTGGACTACGACCGTGACGGTCATCTTGATCTGTTCGTCGCGAACTACATCGATCTCGATCTGGCGACTGCGCCCGTGCCGGAATCGGGGCCCTGTCTGTACAAGGGCGTGATGGTGGCATGCGGGCCCCCGGGACTGCCGGGCAGCAAAAACATCCTCTATCACAATAATGGAAATGGCACGTTCACCGATCTTTCGGAGAAGGCTGGCATAACTGTCGCCAATGGAACTTATGGCCTGGGGGTGCTCACCGCCGATTTCGACAACGATGGCTGGCCTGACATCTATGTGGCCAACGACTCCACCGCCAGCGCCCTTTATCACAACAATAAGGATGGGACATTCGTGGATATTGCGCTCGATTCCGGAGCCGCGCTTAGCGCTGACGGCAAGCCGCAGGCGGGCATGGGCGTTTCAGCTGCCGATTACGATGGCGACGGAAACCTGGATATCGTCAAAACGAATTTCGCCGGCGATACGCCCTCGCTCTATCGCAATCGTGGCAACAACCAGTTTAGTGACGAGACGTTTTCTTCCGGCCTGGGCGCGAACACGCGCTTCCTGGGATGGGGCGTTGGCTTCATTGATTATGACAACGACGGCTGGCCAGACATTTTGATCTGCAACGGACACGTGTATCCAGAAGTCGAGCAGTTAAAGACAGAAGCGGGATACGCTCAGCGAAAGATCCTTTATCACAATTTGAGAAATGGGAAGTTTGATGATGTTTCCATGCGTGGCGGACCGGGAATTACGCAGGAAGTACCGGCACGAGGCGCGGCCTTTGGCGACTTCGACAACGATGGCGACATGGACGTGGTCGTCAACTGCACGAATGAGGTGCCGCAGCTTCTGCGCTGTGATTCGCATACCGGCAATAGCTGGATCAAGGTGAAGTGCAAGGGGACGAAGTCGAATCGGAGCGCGATCGGCGCCCGCCTGCGCTGCGTGACGCGTGCCGCGGACGGCGCGACGCATCAGCAGCTGGACGAAGTGCGCAGCGGCGGCAGCTACTATTCGCAAAACGATCTGCGAATCCATTTTGGCCTGGAGAAAGCCAGCAAAGTCGACCTGCTTGAAATCCGCTGGCCGACGGGAGTGGTGGAGACGTTTAAAGACCTTGCGGCGAACAAGCTGTATTTGATCGAGGAAGGGAAGGGCTCGGTGAAAGCGCTGGAGTTGGAGGCGGCGCGGCGGAAATGATCACCAAGGCCACGAAATCTGTCATCTTGAGCGAGGACGGGGAGTAAGGGTCCCCCGTCCGAGTCGAAAGATCTTGCGTTTTTTTCCTCTGTCTTGGAAGCTGACTTCCGCCAATCTGAAAAAATCACTGGCCCGACCTGTCCGTTTTGTCAGCACTCGCGCCGCTGCCTTCTTTGATCGTGTGAATCGCATCCACCTTCAAGTCAGTGAATCGCTCGATCAATCCACTAGGCCAGCGGATCTCAACCGAATCGATTTTTGTAGCAGAACCCAGTCCAAAGTGCACCCGCATATCGCTATTGGAGTTGTAGCTCGATCCGCTGCGGACCTCATCGACCCACTTGCGGGCTCCAGCTTTCACCGTGATGCGCGCTCCGATGCCGTCGCGATTGGATTTCGTACCCACCATCTTAAACGCGATCCAGTGATTCGGATATTTCTGCTGATTCGCCAGCAGACTCACCGGCGCATTCATACTTGTAATCACTGCCGACTGGCGTCCATCGTTCCACAAATCGCCGACCGCTAAGCCGCGTCCGGAAGAAGCCACCTTGAAAGCCGGACCTGCCCGGTCGGAAACATCCTGGAATTTTCCCTGCCCTATATTGTGATACAGAATGCGAGGTTCTTCGTAATCACTTCCTAAATGATGAGACTCAACCTCCGGATAAACGTGCCCGTTTACAACCATAATGTCAGGCCAGCCGTCGTTGTCGAAGTCCAGGAACATCGCTCCCCAACCCAGGTATTTCGTATTGAGCCCGAGACCGGCTGCAAAAGTCATATCTGTAAACGTGCCGTTGCCGTTGTTGTGATAGAGCGTTGAGGTATCGTCAGAGAAATTCGTCTTGAAGATGTCGAGGTTGCCATCGCCATCATAGTCGGCGACCGTCGATCCCATGCCCGCCTGCTCGCGGCCATCTTCATTAAGCGCGGCGCCGGCGGTAATGCCGACGTCGGTGAAACTGCCGTCGTGATTGTTGTGATAAAGGATGCTGGGCGTGCTGTCGCAGGCCACGTAGATGTCGGGCCAGCCATCGTTATCGTAGTCGAGTGGCGAAACACCTAGGCAGTAATGGCCCGCAGTCTTGTCGATGCCAGCTTTGGTGGTGACGTCCTCGAAGCGGCCGTTGCCGAGGTTGTGATACAGAATGTTTCGCGCCGGCTTCAGCCCGCGCGGACCGCACATTACGGGGACGCCCTTCCATAAGCAATATGTCCCCTCGCCAGGCTTGGGTGCGGTTTTCAGGTCGAAGTCGACGTAGTTGGCGATCACCAGGTCGAGACGGCCATCGCGGTCGTAGTCCACAAAAGCGCAGCCGCTGCCCCAATCCCTGCCGCTTCCTGCTACTCCGGCGAATTCGCCAACCTCCTTAAAGGTGCCGTTGTGTTCGTTATGATAAAGCAGGTTCTTGCCGTAATAAGTGACGTAGAGGTCATCCCAGCCGTCGTTATCGTAGTCGCCCACGCAGACACCCTGGCCCCATCCGCTGGCGGCCAAACCGGCCTTCTCCGTCACGTCAGTAAAAGTGCCGTCGTGATTGTTGTGATAAAGATGATTCGTGGGCGCCTTCCCCTTGGGAAAACCTTCCAGCGTTGTGCCGTTTACAACGAAGATATCGGGCCAGCCATCATTGTCGTAATCAAATATAGCGACGCCAGTCCCGGTGGTCTCGATGATGTACTGTTTGCTGGTTTTGCCACCGAACGTAGTGGACATCTTCAGGCCGGCTTTTTCAGCAATATCGGTGAAGTTGGCGACTGACCTGCCATCCGATGCAGCCTGCGTCCATGCCCGCGCAGGCCATGCCAACCAGGAGAGCATCAGCAGGATTGCTGGAATTAGGGAGTTCAGACCGGAAGTAAGCAATCCAGGCTCGCTGAGTGAGGACCTACCACCAAAACAATATGCGTACCATATGATAACGTCAAAGCGCCCGGAGCGCGATGGCGCCTAATCCCCACGCGGTGGTAGCTCGGTCAGAGAGAGCAGTGCGGTTCCTATCTACACTGAAATCTGGACGGATCAAAACTTCCTGGATCTGGATATGCGCGCTTCTGGCTTACTCTTTGGCGTCGGGATCGCCTGAATTCAGCCAGGCGCAAACCACCTCGCGGGCGGATGCCGCTTTAAGTCGGGGAATGGCGGCACTGGCTGGGAAAGACCTTAAAGCGGCTCGAGCCGCCTTTGAAGAGGCGGTGAAATTAGCGCCCGGCAACGCACGGGCACAAAACTACCTCGGTTCGGTGCTGCTGGCGCAGGGAGAAGCTGAGCCCGCTATCACCCACCTCCGTAAAGCTATCGTGCTGAACCCTCGCCTCGCCGAGGCGCACGCCAACCTGGGCATGGCGCTGGCGCAACAAGGGCAAATCCACTGGGCCATCGAGTCACTGCAAAAGGCCATCGCTTTGGAACCACGCAATCCTGATGTGCATGCAGCCTTGGGCCGGACCTACAGTTCGGCTGGTCAACTCCAGGAGGCAACCGAGGAACTCAGCTCGGCAGTGAAGATTGCGCCCCAGCGTCCCGATTTACACGATCAATTGGGTGTGGTCCTGATACAGCAGGGACGAGCCGATGAGGCCGCCTCCCATTTTGCAGAATCGGTCAGATTGGATTCGAAATATGAACCGGGGTTTTTGCGTCTGGGTGTTCTGCGTTATCAGCAGGGAGCTCTGGACGAGGCGGAGTCGCACCTGCGCCGGGCGGTGGAACTCAATCCCAACGACGACGTTGCGCAGTACTACCTTGGAATGCTGTTGATGGAGCAAAAGCAGCAGCAGGAAGCGCTGAAACACTTTCAGAAAGCGGCCGAGCTGAATCCGAAGTCAGCGCAATACCAGACGCAGTACGGGTTGCTGGCACAGCGTGTCGGGGAAACAGACAAAGCCATCGCCGCCTTTCACAAGAGTCTTGAGCTGCAGCCGGCAAATCCTGAATTTCACAACAATCTGGCTCTCGCGTTACTCCAGAGCGGCAAAGCCGACGCCGCGGTGGCGGAGTTTCGAGAAGCGCTGCGGCTGCGTCCAGATGACGCCGGGTTTCGCGCCAACCTGGGCACCGCCTTCCTGCAGAAATCAGATTTCGATGCCGCAATCGAGCAATTTCGCAGCGCGTTGCAAATGGCGCCGGATCGTGCCGATCTGCACTACAACTTGGGGCTGGCTCTGAAGTTAAAGGACCAGTTGCCGGAGGCGATCGCCGAGTTCAAGAAAGCGTTGGACCTGGATCCCAATCTGTCGGATGCCAACTACACTCTCGGCGTCACGCTGTGGCAGAAAGGAGATTTCCCCGAAGCTGCTGCAGCCTTGCGAGCGGCTATCGCCGCCCGTCCCGACTATGCCGAAGCTCATTACACTCTGGGTACCGTCTTAAAGCAGATGAACAAGCTCCCAGAGGCCGCAGCGGAGCTTCGAGAAGCCATCCGGCTGCAACCCGACTTTTTGGGAGCGCACACCAACCTGGCTGCGGTTCTACAACAAATGGGAGATCCCAGTGGGGCCGCCGAGCAGCGAAAGACCGCAAGCGAGATCATGAAGTCCAAAACCAATCTCCAGGGGGCAACCTTCAACACCAACTCCGGGATTCGCCTGCTGAACATGGGGGATATCGATGGGGCCATTGCACAATTTGAGTCCGCAATCCGACTGGCGCCCGACTATGCGCCGGCTCACTATCAATTAGCCCTGGCTCTGAAACGAAAGGGTCGCTCGGATGAGGCGCAAACAGAGTTCTTGAAAGCCGAGAAACTCGATCCCAGTCTGCAGCCACCTCCCCACTAACAAGTCCGACAACCACTGTTCTGATGTCTACCAGATTTCGGAGGTTCGACCGAATGGCCTCCATTAATCCGTAGACTTTCCACGCGCGACTGTTCCAAGTTAGAGGAATAAAGGCAGGAGGGTTTGGCCCGGTGCCTGCAAGGTAAAGGCAAAAGCCGGAACTGGCCTAAGGTTTAGCTTGACAAGCGATTCCAGCGGAGTAAACTTTCGGCCAAATTTTAGGGGTCATCAAATTTTAACAATATAGTTTTGCCAGGGAGATCTCCCCATGCGGTCTGCTTTGTGGAGTGAGCAGCGCGTATTCACAGCAGGAAATCTTTTTGCCAGATTAGTTTCATTTTTTGTCTGCCATTCAAAACACTTTTTGTTTGCTAATAACCGATCCAAGCCTTGATCGGCAAGGAGCAAGGCTTGGGATACAAGCAACCTTCCTTTTACCAGGGAAAGGAAAAGACAATGGCCAGACGATTGACGATCGCAGTTTTTTTGGCGGCGCTGGTAGTGCTGACTTCTGCGCCCTCTTCCGCACAGGCTGTTTATGGGAGCATCTTCGGCACCGTCACTGATCCTTCGGGTGCGGCAGTACCGAACGCCAAGGTTACGGTAGTTAACGAACGCAAGGGAACCACTGACGAAGCCACTACCAACGATACCGGCAACTACTCGGTGACCCACTTGATTCCTGACATCTACTCCGTTCGTTTTGAGGCTCAGGGGTTCAAGACGCTCGAGCAGAAGAATGTCACGGTGTCGGCCGACACCGGTTCTCGCTTAGATGGCCAATTTTCTTTAGGTGCAACCACCGAGGCGGTGGAGGTCAGCGCGGAAGCGCCGCAGTTGAAGACCGATCGCGCCGACGTGGCCACCACATACAACGAGCAGTATGTCGAAAATCTCCCGATCTTGAACCGCAACTTTACGACCTTCGAGTTACTGTCTCCCGGCACGCAGAAGCTGGTCGGCTGGAATCATGCCTCCACGGAAAACCCACAGGGCAGCCAACAGATTTTCGTGAACGGGCAGCACTTCAGCGGCACAGGCTACGAACTGGACGGCACCGACAACCAGGATCCAATCCTCGGGATTATCGTTATCAACCCCAACCTGGATGCCATCACCGAGACCAAAATGACGCTGTCGAACTTCGACGCGGAGTTTGGCAAGGCGGTGGCTGGGATCGTCACCGTACAGACGAAGTCGGGCAGCAACAGCTTCCACGGCGAAGGTTTCTG
>DASPRM010000143.1 GCA_035624455.1 Terriglobales bacterium | reverse complement strand
CCGAGACAACTTTTTCCCGGTTCACGGCAGAAGCGGCGGGCGGGGCCGCGCGCACGAACAGGCCCCGAGCAGGTGACTCATCGGCTCCCGGGGCCGGGCCCAGGGCGATTGCGCCATGATGGGTAATTTGGCATGATTGGGCAGACGCGTTTTCGCCGTTTGTTGCGAAGCAACGAGGGTGGAGAAGATCGCGCGAGCCAGGAATCCATGCCATGTCGAAGCCCAAGTCGGTTCGGATCGCAGACCACTTTGCGGAACTCACGGATCCGCGGCGTCGTGAGGTGATTTATCCTCTGATCAATGTGGTGGTCATTGCAGTCTGCGCGGTGATCTGTGGTGCGGATGATTTCGTCGCCATTGCCCGGTTTGGGACAACCAAGCGTGAGTGGCTGGCTCGGTTTCTGGACTTGGAGACCGGCATTCCGTCGCACGATCGTTTCAATGCGATCTTCGCCGCCATCAAACCGGCAGAGTTCGAGAAGTGTTTGCTGAGTTGGATCACGGCCCTGCACGAAATCACCGATGGGCAGGTGATCGCCATCGACGGGAAGACGCTCCGCCGCAGCTTCGATGCGGCTGACAGCAAGGCGGCCATTCACATGGTCAGTGCTTGGGCGACCGCGAATCATATTAGCTTGGGACAAGTCGTCGTCGACGCCAAGAGCAACGAGATCACGGCCATTCCGAAACTGCTGGAAATGCTCGAGTTGTCGGGAGCTATGGTCACCATCGACGCGATGGGTTGTCAGACCGAGATCGCGCGGCAAATCGTCGCGGCGGGCGCGGATTATTGCCTGGCCGTGAAGGATAACCAGCCAACGTTACATCAGGGGATCATCAACTTCTTCGAGAAGCATGTGGATGACGACTTCGCAGACATCCGGATGCGTTGCCACATGACCAACGAAGAAGGGCACGGCCGCAAGGAGGCCCGGTACTACATGATTTGTCCTGTTCCCGAGGACTTGCCGGACCGTGCGCGTTGGACCAGTCTGAAGGCGATTGGAGTAGCCATCAGCGACACTCAGCGGGATGGAAAGAAGGTCGGGCAGAACCGTTACTACATCCTGAGCAAATTCATCTCGGCCCGTCGATTCGCCGACGCGGTGCGCGGCCACTGGAGTATCGAGAACCGTCTGCATTGGCAGCTCGATGTCACCTTTCAGGAAGACCAATGCCGCATCCGCCAAGGCCACGCGGATGCGAACTTCAGCATCCTCCGCCGCGCCGCGCTGAGCCTACTGAAGAACGAAACCGCGCTGAAGGTCGGCATCAAGAACAAACGCCTCACCGCCGGCTGGGACGAGAGCTATCTCCAGAAAGTGCTGCTTGGAACATGATTTAAGGTGCAATCGCCCTGGGGGATCACCCAGGGCCAGCGCACACTAACATGTTGATCCAGTAACGACTTCCATCAAGAAGGCATCGCTCCAGCCGCAGCTACGGCGTTTCATGACCAGGCTCTGGCGGCCGGGATGCTGCTTCAGGAGCGACAACGCAAGCCGGTTCAGCCACGCGAAGTTCTCGCGCAGATGCTGCTCGCGGAGCCGAGACTCGTCCTCGCGAAACGTCATGTCCAGACTCCAGTGACAGCTGTTCTCGATACCCCAGTGCCCCCGAACAGCGCGGGCGAACCGTTTCACGCCCATGGCCAGACTGCTGATGTAGTAGCGGACTTCGATGGTCTCCTTGCCGTCACGAAGGCAACGGGACGTCACCACT
Organism: Terriglobales bacterium; assembly: GCA_035624455.1. Lineage (NCBI taxonomy): Bacteria > Pseudomonadati > Acidobacteriota > Terriglobia > Terriglobales > Terriglobales bacterium. The sequence goes on along the minus strand of DASPRM010000143.1, from coordinate 1,004 downwards.
CCGATCGACTTCAGCCCCTTCCACAGCGTGAATCCCGGCAGGCTCTTGGGGGCTGGGAGTTGGAGATAAGTTCGCATCTCCTCACGCCCATGACCCTTTTCGGTTGTCACATGCTCACAAGCATCCCCTAACTCCCCATCGAGTTGTTCGTCGATATGATCGATGATCACCTGATGCAGCGTTTCCTGGTTCCCCTTCAGCGCCAAGACATAGTCGCCCTCGCGCTCGATGATCTGCGCCGCGATCGCCTTCTGGGTCCCCATCGCGTCGATGGTGATGATTGCCCCTTTGATGTCCACCAGCCTCAGCAGCTCGGGAATGGCCGTGATTTCGTTCGATTTCTCGGCGCAGGCCACCTGCCCCAGCGACAGGCCGAACTCGCTGGCCCAGACGCTTACCGAATGCAAGGCGCCCAGGCCGTTCTTGCGATCGTGGCTCCGCCGTGCCGTCTTGCCGTCCACCGCCAGAACGGGTTGCTCCACGCCGGTCGCCGTGGCCGCTGTTGCACGCAACGACTTCAACCAGTTCACAAAACAGGCTTGAAAGGCACCCGGGCGCAGCGCCATCAGTACGCGACGAAAGACATCCTTACGCGGAATCCCGTTCGGCAAGTTCAGCGCGTTCAAAAGGAACTCTTCTTTCAAAGCAGCCCACCTGCCAATCGCAGTTGGCCCGCTCGCACCGGCCAGCACCGCCATCAAAGCGATGACGACCACACTGACCAACGGATGTTGCAGATTGACGGTGGAGCGAGGATCCTCCAACTCCGCAAAATGCAGTACGACCTCATCCAAAGAGATACGCTGAATGTCCGCCATCGTTCGCTCTCCGTGAGCCGCCGTGAATGTAGCCACACAGAGAACGTTATACAAACAATCTGCCCAAGGCGCAAGCGTTACAGATTACCCAATTTACTCAGAGTGCGCGCTGGCCCTGGCTTCGGCTATCGAAGCCCTAGGGCACTTGAAGGGCAAAACTCATAGTGTTTGAGTCAAGTTTTGCGT
>DASPRM010000142.1 GCA_035624455.1 Terriglobales bacterium | reverse complement strand
TCTCTGTTGTTGTTCCCACTCCAAAAACGGCCTGACGTATTCCCATTGCGCATCCGTGAGATCAGCCATGCCTTTCATTTGCTTCAACTTCACTCGCGAAGCAAGCATTTATTCAGGAGCCACATTAGTGAGATAGGTTCTCAGCACTCAGTCAGTAATCGGCAGTCAGCCGATCCCACCCTCCGCCAAAAGGAGGCAGAAGAGTGCGGTACCCCCCTTCACCTATTGAGCCCTCGTCAGACGATTCCGCCGATGATGGTTTGGACGACTTCGCCTGCTGGGGTGAGGACGACGAGGTCGGCGTCGGCGCCGGGCTGGAGGATGCCCTTGCGGTCGCCGATTCCCAGCACGCGCGCGGGGTTGAGTGTGGCCAGGCGGACGGCGGTCTGGAGGGTAGAGGGCGTGAATGTAGTGATGTTGCGAACAGCGCGGTCCATGGTCAGCACGCTGCCGGCGAGGCGGCCTTCCGATTCGCAGCGCTCGCCCTTGACTTCGACCTCCAGCGAACCGAGGCGAAAACGCCCATCGCCCATGCCGGTGGCGCTGATGGCGTCGGTGATGAGCACGGCGCGGCCTGGTCCCTTGCTGTGGAGAAAGAGCTCGATCACTTTCGGGTGGACGTGGATGCCGTCGGCAATAATATCGGCAGTGAGGCGGTCGTCGGCGAGAACTGCGCCCAGGATGCCGGGCTCGCGATGATCGAGCGGGCGCATGGCATTGAAAGTGTGGGTGGCGTGGCGTGCTCCGGCCTGGAGTGCGCGATTCGTCTCCTCAAGAGTGGAGTTGGAGTGGCCGATGCTTGCGCAGACCCCACGTCGGGCGGCTTCGGCTATTACTTCGATGGCGTTCGCGATTTCCGGGGCAATGGTGAGGACGGAGACCTGGCCTCGCGCCGCGTTCCAAAACTGCTGAAAAAGCTCAAGCGAGCCATCCTTTATATATGCGGGTGGATGGACACCGCGCTTGGCGTGGCTGATGAAGGGCCCTTCCAGGTGTACGCCGATGGGTCGGGCGTGCCCGTTCGCCGGCTTTTCAATGGCGGATGCGAGCCGTTCAAGCGCGCGCAGCGTCTGGTCGATGGGCGCGGTGACGGTGGTGGGGCAGTAGCTGGTGACACCGTGAAAGGCAAGGAATTGCCCCAAGGCAGGAAGGGCCGCGAAGTCGCTCTCCATGACATCGTGGCCGGCGCCGCCGTGAATGTGGATGTCGATGAATCCTGGAGCGAGGATGTTTTCGCCAAAATCGAGCAGGCGAACACCGGGCGGAATTTCCGCGTTCTCGCGTGAGCGGACCTGGAGAATTTTGCCGTCTTCGACGAGAACGACCGGCTGCCGCACCAGGTCGAGTGGTGTGAACAGGGACGCGGCCGTGAGGATGGTTTGCAATCGGCGACTCGGTGGAGGAGAGATTCTAGCAAAGGGCAGTGAGCAGTCAGTAGTCACCAGCAAGGCGCGGACAGGAGTGTCCGCGCCACATGAAATCTCAGTGGGCGGGAACGCCTCTGCTGCGGTGACGGGGCGGGTGCATCAGCAGGATCAGCGGCATTACCGACACAAACAAGATCGCCAGAAAACGGAACGCATAAATAAAGGAGAGCATGGCGGCGTGCTGCTGCACCATGCCATAGATGGCGGCATAGGCTTGGCGGGTGGCGGTCACGTAATCCATGCCCTTGGACATGAACATCTGCCGGGCCCGCTGCAGCATGAGCGTGGCCGAGAGATTGTAAGGATTGGCATGGGCGCCAAGAATGTTGATATTGCTCTGACCGTGGCGAGCAACCAGCGTGGTGACGGTGGCGATGCCAACGCTGCCTCCGATGTTGCGCATCAGGTTGAAGATGGAGGTGGCATTTCCCATCTGCTCTTTGGGAATCGTGTCGTGGGTGATCGTGGTCAGGGGGACGAAGAGGAATCCCATGGCGGTGCCCTGAATGAATTGCGGCCAGAAGATGTCCCAGTATCCGGCATTGAGATTGATCTGCGACAACCGCCACAGCGAAAACGCAGCCACGGTGAGTCCCGACGCCAACAGTTTTCGCGGCTCGACCTTCGACATCAGGATGCCGACCACGGGCATAGCCAGGAACGAGCCGAGTCCTCTGGGCAGCATGGCCCATCCGGCGTCGAGGGCGGAATAGCCGAGCAAAGTCTGCAGGAAAATGGGAATCAGAACGGTGCTGCCGTAAAGCACGAAGCCCAGCACGGTCATGAGGAAGACGCCAGTGGCATAACTTCGATTCTGAAACACTCGCAGATTCACCACCGGCGCGCGTTCCACAAGTTCATTGATGATGAACCAGGTGAGAGCGATTATGGTTGCGATCAGTAGATAGCGGATGAAGCGGGAACCGAGCCAGTCGTCTTCCTGACCCTTATCGAGCATGATCTGCAGCGAGGCCATGCCGATGGCCAGCAGTCCGATGCCCCAGAAGTCCACCCGGCTGGCGCGGCGCGAGATGTAGTGGGGATCGAACACAAAGAGTGTGGACATCAGCAAAGCCAGGGCCCCCACCGGCAGATTGATGTAGAACACCCAGCGCCAGCTGTAGTTCTCGGTAATCCAGCCGCCCATGACGGGACCCAGCATTGGCGCCACCACGATCCCCAATCCCCAGAATGCCATGGCGCGGCCACGCTGCTCGGGAGGAAAAGCCTCGAGCATGATCGCCTGGGAAAGCGGTTGCAGTCCGCCGCCGGTGGCTCCTTGAATCACGCGGAAAAGGATGAGGGCCGGAAGATTAGGGGCCAGGCCGCACAGGACCGAGGCAGCGGTGAAGCCGCCGATGGAGATCATCAGAATGCGTTTACGGCCGAAGTGGTTGGCCAGCCACCCGGTCATGGGCAGGATGATGGCGTTGGAGACGAGATAAGAAGTCAAGACCCAGGTGGCTTCGTCAACGCTGGCGGAGAGGCTGCCCGCGATGTGGGGCAGCGACACATTGACGACCGTGGTGTCAAGAACCTCCATGAAGGTTCCCAGCATCACGGATACCGCTATGATCCAGGGATTCACATAGCGGGTCGCCTGCGGAGCCTCAAAAGTGGAGGTGGCCATTACTTCATTTGTAGTGGCTTCCCTTCTCCATTTCCGTAACGACGGTCACACTACTTATTTATGAAAATTATTTGGGTGATGACGATTGCCTCGGAGGAACAGCAATCAGTAGGCCATAAGAGACGCCGGAAACAAACTGCAGATCCCTCGGCCGCTGGGGGGCGGCCTCATGATGACAATCGATAGGTTCGACTATTTTGTGATGACGGTTGCCTCGACGGACATGCCGGGACGCAAGCGGTGTTCCAGATCTTCTCCCTTCTCAAATACGATCTTCACCGGGACGCGTTGCACGACTTTGACGTAGTTGCCGGTGGCGTTTTCCGGCGGAAGCAGGCTGAAGCGCGCCCCGGTGGCGCCACCGAGACTGTCGACGTGGCCTTTGAAATCGTGGTCAAAGGCATCGACGTGAATTCTGGCCGCCTGTCCCACCCGCATGTTCTTCAGCTGGGTCTCTTTGTAATTGGCGGTAGTCCAGAGATCGGCCAGGTTGACAATGGAGAACAGCGGCTGTCCCGCCTGGATGACCTGCCCGGGCTCCACGTTACGCTTGCTTACAATGCCGGTAAAGGGAGCACGAATTTCGGTGTATCGCAGATTGAGTTGTGCCTGAGCAACGGCAGCTTCGCGGGTCTTGACCGTCGCCCAGGCGGCGCTGGCACGGGCTTTGGTTGCGGCGACCTGTTGCGGAGCGGTTAAGGATGTTCTCAATCCTGCTTCGGCCTGAGCCACGCGGCTTTGGGCCGTAGCTACGGCAGCTCGATTGGCCTCCAGAGTGGCGAGGGTCGACTGTTCGGCAGCTACAGCAGCGTCGTACTGCTGTTGTGAGATTTCATCCTTGGCCACGAGAACCGCGAAGCGTTTCAGGTCCTGCGCGGCCTTGTTGTAATTGGCTTGGGCTTCATTAACCCTGGCCTGGGCGGACTCCACTTCCTTCATAGCGGCATTAACATCCGCCTGAGAGGTGCGGACCTGGTTGGAAGTGGTGGTGGTGTTGATGGGCACCCCGATCTCGGCCGCCCGCGCGGTAGCTTGCGCGTCAGCGAGATCTCCCTCGGCCCGCTGTAATGCCACTTCGTAGTCGCGTGGATCGAGCTTGACCAGCAACTGGCCTTCCTTCACGAAGTAGTTGTCATCCACGTACACATCGATGACGGTGCCAGTGATGCGCGCGCTGATGGGGCCGATGTGGCCGTCGATTTGCGCGTCGTCGGTGGTTTCGCGAATGGAGAAGTAGTGCCAGAGATAAACTCCCAGCGCCAACACGAGCAGAACCAAAAACATCAAGAGCCATTTCGCGCGTGGATGGCGGCGGAAGAATGTCTTAGCGCGCGCAGACTTCGACGGTTCCTCGACCTCCTCTGGGAATGGCTCACGCAACGGCTCGGTTTCTACCGTGCCAGTTGCAGTCTTGGACTCTTCTCGCGGGTCAACCACTATGGTTTTCCTCCCAGATACTCCTTGGTGGCGCGTTCGGCTGTTCCCAGCGATCGCGCCAAAGCAAGCTTGGCCAAATTGAATTCCAGCTCGCTGCTGATCAGGCTTTCGTTGCTGGTGGCCACCGATTCCTGCGCCTGCACTACTTCAATATTGTTGGTGACGCCGGCACGAAAGCGGTCTTGCGCCTGAACCAGTGTCTCTTGCGACAAGCCCAGCGTACTCTGCGCAACCTTGAGTTGATCGGCAGTGGCCTGCAGATCGAGAAACGCGGCGCGCACTTCGTACTCTATGCGTCCGCGAAGGTCGGCCGCCTCGGCCTCACGCTGGCGGAGCGCGGCGTCGGCTTCCACGATGTCGCCCTTGATTCTGCCGCCCTGGAAAATGGGAACTTCAAGCGAAGCGGCAGTAGAGAAGGTGCCATGGGAATTTCCCGGCGTTCTGCCGATGTCGCCATAGTCAGCATTGAAGTGCAGGCTGGGAATTCGTTCCCCTGTAGCCGCTTCGCGGGTGAGCTGGGCAGCGCGCAACCGGGCCTTGGCGGCGGCATAATCCGGCCGGTCGTTATATGCACGGGTGAGCGCATCCTCCAGCGTGACGGGCGGCAGGGGCTGGTAAGGAATCTTCTCCGTCAGCGTGAACTGTTGTCCCGTGGGCAGGCCGATCACGCGCGCCAGCTGCAGTTTCTGCTTGTCAAAATCGTTGCGGGCTGCGACCAGCCGCTGTTGCTGCGACTGCATCTCCACCTGCGCGCGTAGGACGTCGATAGCCGGAGCGACACCCGCACTCTTCTGATCGGAAGCCAGCCGATACAGGGTTTCCGCCGTGCGCAGCTGCGCCTGCACTGCATCGACGCGCGCTCCTGCTGCCAACGCCTGTACGTAGGCGATACCTACCGCAACAACAGTGAGTTCACGAGAATTGCTGTAATCGAGCTGGCTGGCCCGCTGGTTCACTGTGCCTGAGCGAACTTTATTAATGGCCTGCAGGTCGAAAAGCGGTGCGGTCATGGTGGCGCGCACATCGAAGACGCTGAACGGACCTACAATCGGAGGGAAACCGCTGGTTGGCGGCAGTCCCAGAGCTACCAAACTGATCTGCTGCACGGTTTCGGAAGTGTGGGCGGCGATGTTAGGAAGTAGGTCGCCGAGATTCTTCAGCCGGGCAGCGCGGGCGGCATCACGCTCCTGGTCGGATTCGTACAAACCCAGGTTGTATTTCAGGGCGCGGTCAATCGCGTCGCGCAGGCTTAACTCGATCACGCCTGGCTGCACTTGTCCCGTGGGAATGCTTCCCTGGAAGGGACTCTGGTTTGACTGCAGCGCGCCAAGATTCACGTTGAGGCCCTGGATGTTGGTGGAGGTGGTGCCGAATGGAGAGGCTGTCGATGGAGTAGCCGTCTGGGCCGAGGAACCAGCCGCCAGCGTTAGCAAGGCAATCAGTGTGGCCGGCAATCCGCCGAGCAAATCACAGGACCACCGGTAGAAGTACTGCAAGAACAAATGAAATTTGCATCGCTCGCCTTGCACTATCTCCCTCTCTTGACGGAATCAACGTTAGCATCCCGAACGACGATTCCGGGGTGGCCCACGATGATTCCCTGCAGTAGCCAACCAACGCCCCAAGAGAATTTTCGGCCGCGTAGCCGGTGACCGCGGCCGCCGGTCGCTCCGCCATTCCGTTGTTCCTGCGGAGCATTCGCCCCTGTCGAGGATGAGTCGGTCGGTTGAAAAAAGCCACATCCCCAACGAATGCTCGCAGACATCCTGAATTCGGCTGACAGCCTACACCCTGTATATAGATGTAAGTGATTGCTTACAAGGGGGCGGAAAATGTTGTGAAGCGGCAGATTTTCGGTTCGGGAAACCAGGAGCACCAACAACTGCGGTCGCATCTGTGCCTGATCCCGTTGATCCTCGCGGTTGAGAGCAAACGATAGGAAATGAAAGTTTCCCTTCGCTAAGCTTGAAGAATAACGGCAGCGCTACCCTGCCCATCAAGGGATCACTAGCAATGGAGACTCCGGCGGCGGGGACTTCGCCCAGACTAACAACTGCCCGGCCCCAGCACATTATGAGGAATTGTTATCGAGACGAAAAATTGTTGTCGAGATGAGGAATTGTTGCCGAGCTCTTGCCCAAAGACTCGCGTTGTTCTTTTTCAAAAAAGGGGACCAATGGGCAGGGCCAAACAAACTCAACTGGCGGGAAACCCGGTCTGACAGTCCTAACGAGGCCCCCTAGTTGCGCCAATTGAGCGGGCAGCGTAAACTACTAAAACTACAGGCACTAATCAGAAGATCGGGGAGTGGCTCAGCCTGGTAGAGCACCTGGTTCGGGACCAGGGGGTCGGAGGTTCAAATCCTCTCTCCCCGACCAATCCTTCAATGAGTTACAAGCTTCCCGCCGCCATTTGGGGCTCCCATTGGGCTCCCTTTGACGCCGAAATTTGACTCACTCTGATCCCCAAAGACCGCTGCCGCTGCTCTAGTCACGGCATCGATCCGTTCCTCCCACCAACTTTTCCCATAAACGTTCTGGGTAACGTCAATCGTCGAGTGGCCCATATTGTCGCGGATTACCTCAGGACGCAGGCCGACGCGCCCCATCAGACTCGAATGCATGGTCTGCTAAGGCTCTGCTGGACTCAGTTCGTGCGGCGTAAACCGCGATGCTTGCTCGGATCATCCGTTGGCACTTGCTGGCGATCCATTGAGCCTCGGCCCGCCCAAAAGAAAGTTACTAATGATTGGTCTTTGTTGAAGTCAGAAGGTACTGCCACAAACTTCGTAGTGAAATGCGAGCGGCTCAACCTTCGCCAAGAGCTGTCTCGCCTCCGGTTCGAACTTCGAAGCTGAATAGTCCTCTCCGGCGAAGGCTTGGACATCTTTTATGGAATCAAACAGGTTAATCACGACAAATTCCACCTCCTCGGGTAGATTTCTGCGAAGAATGTATCCTCCTCTATAGCCAGAAAGCTTCTTCAATGCCGGAAGTACCTTTCCTTTAAGGTGGTTCTCATACGCATCTCCATTCTCGAGTGTTGTCCATCCCCGCCAATGCCGTGCAATCATCGTCTACCTCCATCAGGAAAATTATTTACTGCTGCACAAGGATTCTGACGTCCCGTTTTGCCTCAGAACCCGCAGCGGGAACTGGGCTCGTCAACTGACTGGCAGCCTTACGATTTTCGCTGCTCATCTCGCGCTCTGCTCGGTCAGGCAAAGGGAATCTAAGCGGGTACGGATCGTCTCCCGCGCATTGGCGAGTGCAGTCCTCTGCCCCAGCAATTGAGACGCCCAATGGCCGCCCACGGCCATGGAATAGATCTCCAGCGCAAGTTGATTGGCCTTTACATCACCCTTGAGGTGACCGATCCTTTGAGCTTCCTCGATGGCGCGCGTCAACGTCGAGAGCCACAGGCTCATAGCCTTGACGATTGCGGTGCGTACCGGCCCGGGCCGGCTGTCGAACTCGAACGAAGCTGCCGTAAAGAAGCACCCTCCGGCAAACACCTTGTTTTCAACGTGACTCAGCCAGCGTTCACATAATGCCCATAGGCGGGGCATTCCCTTCGGTTCCGCCAGGGTCGGCAAGACCACCTTGTCCTTGAAGATCTCACTTGCCATCGCCACCGTCGCCAGTTGCAAATCCTGCTTGGAACCAAAGTGCGCAAATAGGCCGCTCTTGCTCATTTTCAACTCACTAGCAAGCCGGCCGATCGTAAGCCCCTCGAGACCCTCCAGGGAAGCCAGGTCGACCGCCACGCGAAGTATGCTCTCGCGCGTCCGCTCACCCTTGTCGCCGGTCTTCTTCCGCGTTACTGCAGCAGGTTTCGCTTTAGGGGCCACGTCATGAGTGTAGTGCAAACACTAGAATAGCACGAACGTTCGTTTTTGTGATATCATTTCGCCCCTGAGAATCCATGCTCCGCTCTTTGCTACTTCTCGTTGTCATGCCGCTGGCTGCTGATTCGATTTCGGCTCAAGAGATTGCCATCGTGACATGCGACGTTTTGCCGGTTGTGGAAGTACGGGTCTCCGGATTGAAATTTCATTTTCTGGTCGACACCGCTGCGACCTCAGTCTTGAACATCGGCTCGTTTGCAACTGGAGAGGCGAAAACAATTCCTTTAACCTCCTGGAGCGGAACCGCGGACGCCAAGGGTAAACAAGTAACGATCAACGATCTAAGCGTGGGCGATCGCCATTTTCACAACCTTGTCCTCCCCGCAGTTGATCTTTCCGGCATCGGTCGCGCTTGTGGCCGCCAAATTGATGGAATCTTGGGAATCGATCTGCTGCGCAAAATGGGTGCCGTTGTCGACCTCAGAGATCACACGCCGCGACTGCGTTTCGATGCAGAGGCAACGCAAAGCAGGTTGAAGAGATTGGACGAGCGAATCGCAACCTGTGAAGGGGCCTTCAATCGTCAAGACGAAGCTGCAATTTCTGACTGCTTCGACCCAGACGTCGCGGTCTTCAGCGAGGCGGGAGATTTCCACGGAAGAGAAGGTTTAATGGAATTCTTTCGACAGTGGTACCCGTCTCACCACTGGCGCGCACAACTCTCGGCCAAGCCCTCTTTCTATCACGTTTTTGGCGACGTCATTTGGGTCGAATACCAATTTCGCACCAACATCGGGGACAAACCAGCCATCTTCCGGGGTAGTGCGTTGTGGAGCAACGCAGGTGGTGCATGGCGGATCGCCCACTTGAACCTGGGCACTCCGCCCGATTTCTCAGTCACCGTCTCGAACCACTGACAGCGTAGTCGACGATATTGGTAGGAGCTCCGAACCAGTCGAAGTAGCTTCCGTGCGGGCTGGTTGTCGGCAAGTCAAGGCCCCCACATCGTGGTTTGGGCCCTGCTTTCGCAGCTGAGCCCCAGGGGGTCGGAGGTTCAAATCCTCTCTCCCCGACCAACTTTTCCCAAGCTTTTCATTGAATTAGCGACGATCCCAAATTCGAGATTTCCGAAACTTGGGACCATTTGGGACCATTCAGTAAATCTTCCACCTTTTTGACTGCCTGCCGTGCGTCCGCCGGAACTGCAAACCGATTGGCTTTCGCACAAATCATTGGTAGTCACATTGATATTGAGCGCCAGTTAGCCTCAAAATTGTCGAGGACTTTTACAGCGCCTTGGCGGAGGGCATGAACGAGCTCCGCTCGCCGAGTTCGACAATCGGTTAGCGACTCAAAGCGATTTGAGCAAATCCTCACCAAAACATCTCGAAGGGAGATCAATATGGATCATTTCAACTCGTTGTTACAACGCAACAAAGATTATGCCGCTCAGCAATCTGCTGCGGGCACACTGATGCCTTCGCTTCCGCGGGCGCTGCCGGATGTAAAGGCAATCATCATCGGCTGCGCTGACATGCGTGTGGACCCGGCTCATGTATTTGGATTGAAACCGGGCGAGGCCGTCGTGATGCGTAACATCGGCGGTCGAATCACGCCTGGATTGCTGGAGCAGTTGGGTCTACTCGGGCGAATCGGTGAGGTTGCAGGAGAGAATCCCGGAGGCAGCGGGGATTTTCAAATCATCGTGCTACAACACACCGATTGCGGCATTACTCGCCTCGCGGGCGAGACCGATAAGCTGGCAAAGTATTTTCAGATACAGGAAGCTGAACTCAGAACAAAAGCAGTCACTGATCCCCGTGCGGCGGTAGCCGCCGACGTTGCTGCGCTGCGGGCGATTCCTGCTTTGCCGTTCAAGTGGCGTATCTCCGGTCTCGTTTATGACGTGGCGACCGGACTGGTTGAAGTCGTCGTACCGCCGGCGCCCATGCGTCGTGCCGAAGCATCAGAAGCAGCCTGATTGGCCCGTGGCGAGGGAGCGCAGCAGCCGAGAGGAGATCGGCGAAACGCCCAGCTGGTGTCAACTGTTGCGAACAGGGCAATCCTCACTGCAGGGGGCAAATCACCACCACCAGTCCAATCAGTCTATATCCGTTTGATTGTCGCGAACCAGGCCGGTGCGCCGTTGACATGCATTCTCGTCTCGATGCGCTCCGCCTCGATCGAGGTGATATTCCAACCGCTGCTGGGCTTGAACACCCCTCTTAGTTTTTCCTGGCGAATGGGGTGCGGGCCAGTATCGGGACCCTCGTCACTGAAGCACAATACGTACAGGGTTCCACCGTGCTCGGTTGCTGACGCCAGGCTCGCGGCATATCGCCTTCGTTCGTCGAGGTCATCGAAGGTGTGGAACAATCCGCAGTCCAGCACCGTCCGAAACTTGCGCGCCAAACGCTCCAACTGCAACGCGTCCGCTGCAGCGAACTCAACCTCGACCCCACGGCCGGCCGCCTTCTCGCGGGCGATTGCCAGGGCCGTTTCAGCTACGTCAACGCCCAGAACTGACAATCCCAGCGAGGCGACGAAAAGAGCGTTCTCGCCGGTTCCGCAGCCTGCATCGAGCACCGTTCCGGCGATTCCGCCTGCGGACGCCAAACGCACCACCGCTGGCTGCGGCCCGCCGATATCCCAAGGAGCAGGCTCGTCGCGACGGTATGAAGCATCCCAAGGCAGTCCCGTCATCCGTTCGTGACTGGTTGGGTGCCGACCACCGAACAGATCGTCAGCGAGGCTTCCTGATCTCTCCGTCAACTTCGTCCCTCTATGCAACTGATCTTGCCGCCTCATCGTGGGATGCCAATCTAAAGGTCTTCGGAGAAACCTCGGGCTTCAACCGCTTCCCAAGTGAGCGAGGCTGTTTCACGCCTGTTCTTTAATTTTAGCTCTAACAGTTTGGCTTGCATTGATGTTGCGGGGATATCAGATCTTCTACTGCGGCACATCCTTCCAGTAGTCGAGAGCTGCTCTATAAGGCTGGTACCAGTCGAACGCAATTCGCTGCTTTCGGCGCGTAGCTTTTTAGCAGGAATGATCCCAGACACGATATACTGAGAACACTTAACCTCGAAGATACGCCAGAGCACACCGCGCCTTCGCGATTGAGAGATCGAGAGGCGTAATCCTTGGATCGGTCCGTTTCTGTCCGCAGAACTCACATTGCGTTCAATCGGATCCCGGTTAACCGCAGATGCTACGCACCCAAGAACTGGCTAACCCTCATCATTTCAGGAGTTCACCATGTCCGCACGGAACGGAGACAAGTCCAGATTCAACCGGGAACGCAAACAGAAGATCGCTCGGCGGAAGCGCACCCAGGAACTGCTGAAGCGCGCAGCAAAGGCACGTCAGTCAGCGGACACTACAGTCCGCGCGCAGCCACAGTCGGTGTCGGCATGACCACCCTGCTGCTTCCGGCGTTACAGCTCTCCGCACCCATTCCCGATGCAGTCAAGAAGAAGCGAGTGCTGCTCGTTGACACTTCGCAGGCGCAGCGCGAAGCTACGCTCTCCGCTCCGCCACGAGATTCCGAAGGACGTCCATCGAAACCAACCCCGATACCGACCGGCTTAGATGCTTCACTGAGAGAGGAATTGCAATGAAGAACCTTTACGTTGGAAATCTGCCGCACAGTACAACTGAAGCCGATCTGCGAAATATCTTCGAGGCGCATGGCGCAGTCGAAAAGATCACACTCGTGACCGATCGAGATACGGGCCGCTCCCGCGGTTTCGGGTTCGTCGAAATGAGCAATGCCAGTGAAGCCGACAAAGCGACCGCGGCCCTGAATGGCAGCGATTTGGGTGGACGGACACTGACCATCAACGAAGCCAAACCCAAGTCCGAGCGTCCACGGAGTGGCGGCCGTCGTTTTGGCGGTGGAGGCGGTCGAGGACGAGATGACTATCGCGGCCATCCGCGGCAGCCGCGCGAACCGCGCTGGTAATTTTCGAAGCTCCGGTCAGGCTGCCAATGCCTGTCGGCGATGAACAAAGAATATCTGAGGGATAGGTATGCCAAAAGGCCGATCAACGTTTACAAAGCGCCAAAAGGAACACGCACGGCAACAGAGACAACGGGACAAAGCCGAGCGCAGGAGCCAACGAAAACAGGAAAAACCTCTGGAGGGCGGCATGGATGAGATGGCCGAACTGCGCGAACATGCCGCCGCGCAAGCAGCGCTATTCAATGTTGGTCGAGAGGAAGCGGATAGGACGGAAGAGTCGACTCCTGGTGCCCCCGTCGGCAGTGACTCGTGATTGCAGGACTGCCAGTGGCTTAATGCCCTGGCAACCAGATTTCGCAACCAAAACGTCGGCGCATGCGGGCTGCGTATCGCCGAAACCTAGTGTAGGAGGCTGAGTATGGCAGAAGTTCGATTGCAAGAGGGCGAATCCTTAGAGAATGCGCTCCGTCGATTCAAACGTAAGGTCCAGACGGAAGACATCATCAAGGAAGTGAAACGACACTCATACTACTTAAAGCCGGGCGAAAAGCGCCGAGTGAAACAGGCTTTGGCGCGGAAGCGTGCGCGGAAAAAGTCCCGGAAAGAAGGTTCGTTTGCGAAGGACTCGCGCCGCGAATCATGAAAGTTCCAAACAGGTAACCTGACGCTTGCAAGTTGCCGGAGCTCGACGCCCCGGCAACAAGATTTGCGATTCTATACAAATACCTCTCCCGGCAAAGCCGTCAGAGTCCGCGAGGTTAGCGTGTTTTGAATCACTCGCCTCGGCAACGCCGCCATTGTCGTGTCAGTCTGGATGCGTTCCATTCTTAACTTGAGAGTGCGTTCGATCTGGCGCAGTTCCAGCACTTCGGCTCCTGCCGCCAAGGTCGAGGCGCGCCCTTGGAGTCCTGCTCTACCTGTCCTGCCGACTCGGTGGATAAAGTCCTCCGCCATTTTGGGCACATCGTAGTTAATGACATGGGCTACGTCATCCACGTGCAGACCACGTGCTGCAATATCGGTCGCGACGAGCACCTGGAAACGACCTTCCTGAAACCCGCTCAAAGCTTCGTTGCGCTGAGATTGCGACCGATCGCCATGAATCATGGCGGCCGCGAAGCCGTCGCACACAAGTTCCTTCGCCAGTCGCTCGGTGCCCCGTTTGGTCCGTGTGAAGATCAGCGTTTGGCCCTTGTCTGCATGCAGTAGTTGTAGGAGGCAGCCGATTTTCTCTCCCGGTCGCACTTCGTAGGCCTTCAGTTGTACGCTTTCGGCGGGCTTGAGTACCGAACCCAGGGCGACCCGAACCGGATTGCGCATGTACTCATTCACCAGGCCCGCCACAGACTGTTCCATCGTGGCCGAGAAACACAGCGTCTGGCGCTGCTTCGGCAAGGCCGACAGAATCCGCCGGATCGCCGGCAAGAATCCCATGTCCAACATGCGGTCGGCTTCGTCAAGCACGAGTAGCTTGACATCGCGCAGATTCGCAAATTTCCGATTCATGAGATCCTGCAACCGCCCGGGAGTAGCAATCACCAGTTTCGACCCGGCGCGCAGACTTTGGATCTGCGCCTTCTCGGATACTCCACCAATAATGAGAGCCGCCTTGTGCATGTTTTTCGTGCGCAATTGCTCGTATTGCTCGTGAACTTGCATCGCTAGTTCGCGCGTCGGCAGCAAGACCAGAGCGACTGTAGAGCGTACAGGCTCCTGGTCAAGTAATTCGATAAGCGGGATGAGAAACGCCAGGGTCTTGCCCGTGCCAGTCTGGGCCGTGCCGATTACATCTCGTCCGTCAAGAGCAGGAGGAATCGCACGTTCCTGGATAGGAGTGAGGTTGGTGAATTGAGCCGCCGCCAGCTTCCGCTGCAACGCATGCGACAGGGGCAGTTCCGAAAATGTGGTCATTTTGACTTTGTTTCTTTCTGGAGGAGCGAGTTGTCGCGCACACTCTGACACACGTCGAGAGCCGCGATACCGCTCACATTTTGATTCTTAAATTTCACGCAAATAATACGGCGGGCAGGAAAGGCGGAGATGAATCTGGTCTAAAGAAGTGACCACCGCGTAACGAGCAAACCGTGGCAAAAGCGTCTTGTTTAGTATAACAGAACTGGATTTCGTCCCTGAGGGAGATTCGGAAACCGGCAGTGGTGCTGTTTGAAATCCACAAGCGCTGGCCAATCTTGCCTGCCTGTGTCAAGCTGTGGGCATGGCACACACCCGCCCCGAGCAAACGCCCCAAAAGGGCACTCTCCGTGAGAAGAGAAACGAGGTACCCTCCCTGGCCAGGCATTGTAGGGTGCCAATTCTGTTGGAATGTTTAGGCTAAGCCCGGGTCGGAGATTGAAGTCCTCCCAGGTACACGCTCCAGATCTATCGAAGGTCGGTTATGCCACATCGTTTGTCATTCCGGCTAGGTAGTGCGGGAAAAATCTCTCGGCGGGCCTTCCTGACCGGTCTAGTCTGTCTTCTACTGCCTGCTTGCTCATCGCGAACGCCAAGGATCGAGTTCACCAGGGTTCCACCCGCCGACAAGGGCGGGCCGGACACAATGGACGTCATTGCGGGGCGGGTAAGCGGGGCGAAGCCTGGACAGCAGATTGCCGTATTTGCGCACAGTAAAGTGTGGTGGGCGGAGCCGCGGCAGGGCCGGCTCTTGACAGAGATTCGGCCGGATTCCACGTGGGAATCCCATACACATCTTGGAACCGAGTACGCCGCGGCCCTGGTCGATTCCCGGTATCAGCCCTCACTAACATCGCCGACGTTGCCCAGGCAAGACGGGTACGTGATGGCGGTCGCGGTAGTACCTGGCAGCAGCCCCTCCCGTGAGACGCATCGCACCATTAACTTCAGTGGGTACGAGTGGACGGTTCGGGCTGCGCCCAGCGATCGCGGCGGCACTAATCTGTACGATCCATCCAACGTCTGGACGGACGCGAACGGCTTATTACATCTTCGAATTACAGGAGCGCCGGGCAATTGGACCTGCGCACAAGTGATCCTCAATCGCAGCCTGGGCTACGGAACCTACCGCATGATTGTGCGCGACGTTTCCAATCTCGATCCAGCGGCAGTATTTGCCATGTACACGCTTAGCGACATCGGAGCGGCGTCGGCAGACAGGAATCCGCGAGAATGGGACATCGAGATCAGCCGCTGGGGTGACCCCTCCGGTAAGAACGCGCGCTATGTGGTTCAGCCGGCCTACGTGGGTCAAAACACAGTCTGGTTCACTGCGCCCCCAGGAACCCTCACGCACCAGGTCCGTTGGGAGCCTGGAAAGGTGACGCTGACTACCGCTCGCGGCAATGCAAGCGCACAGAGCGAGCCGTTCGTCGCCCAGCATGTCTTCGCTTCCACCGCGCCTGTGCCAGGCGATGAGAAGTTCCGCATCAATCTCTACGACTTCCAGCGGGGACCGCGTCTTCTGAAAGAGGCGGCTGAAGTTGTGATTGAACGGTTCGAGTATCTGCCATGATTCGGCGAATTGCACGCCTGTGTCTTTGGGCAGTGCTGGTGACTGCATGCATTCCTCGGGCAAACGCTCTCGATCCCGAGCGCCTCATCTCGCAGTATGTTCGGGAACGATGGGAGAGTGACCGCGGTTTGCATGGCGAAGTTTATGCCATCACGCAAAGCAGCGACGGTTATCTGTGGATTGGAACCGACAAAGGTCTCTTCCGCTTCGATGGGCTGACTTTTCGCCCCATGGCGGACTCGGGTTCGCCCTCTCTCCCCATCGCCCAAGTTCTGGGACTTACAGTCGATGCTCAGGGAAATCTGTTGGTGAGATTGCCGGAGCGAAATTTGCTCCGATATTCCGAAGGCACCTTTGACAACATACTCCGCTCCCTACAGCCCAGGGAACTCGCGATTACGGCGATGGCTCAGTCGCTTGACGGAGCTGTTCTAGTCTCCGGGCTGACCAACGGCACCTTGAGATTTGCCGGGGGACGCTTCGAAACCCTTGTACCAGTTTCAGCCCTGCCAGCTTCTCCGATCATCTCGCTGGCGCAATCCTCCGATGGGAAGGTCTGGCTGGGGACCCGGGAGGCAGGCCTGTTTTACGCCGATCACGGGCGCGTGACCGGGTTAAGCAAGGGATTGCCAAGTCGCAAAATCAACTCTTTGCTCGCCATCGGCAAGGAGGTGTGGATCGGAACGGACGCCGGCGTGGTGCGATGGAATGGAAGCGAGATCACGGTCGATGGAGTGCCTCCGGTGTTGCGCAGCGCTTGGGCAATTTCGATGTTGAAGGATCGGCAGTCCAATCTGTGGGTGGGAACCAGAGCCGGCTTATTGCGTGTCAACCCTCATGGAATTGCCGAACTGCAACTCGACAAGAACCCACCTTCTGTCGTCAATGTCGTGTTTGAAGACCGTGAGGGAAATCTGTGGAGCGGAGGCCCCTGGGGGATCGAACGGCTGAGCGATAACCCCTTCGCGACGTATGGACGCGCGGAGGGTCTCCCGTCTGACCACATCGGGCCGGTCTTCGTGGATTCAGAAGGCCGCACGTGGTTTGCCCCCATCGAGGGTGGGCTTTACTGGCTCGACCGGGAAGAGCGAGGGCGCATCACTGAGGGAGGGCTGGGCACTGGCGTTGTCTATTCCATTGCCGGTGGCAAAGACGGCTTATGGCTCGGGCGACAAAAAGGCGGACTCACCCACTTGTATTCGCAAAACGGCAGGTTCGCAGTGGAGAGCTACACCGCAGGGCTCGCCCGGAACAGCGTGTATTCCGTGTACCAGAGTCGCGACAGCACGGTTTGGGCTGGGACTTTGAGCGGTGGCGTCAGCAAGCTCCAGGGTGGTCGCATCACAACTTATTCCCGCGAGGATGGGCTGGCATCGAATACCGTCAATTCGATTCTGGAAGACGCCGACGGAACGATGTGGTTTGGAACGGCTGATGGCTTAAGTGCCTTCGCCAACGGTCGCTGGCGAAGCTATACGGTTAACGACGGGTTGCCCAGTAATGATGTGAACTGTCTGGAGCAGGACGCGGGAGGTGTGCTGTGGATCGGCACCTCCGCAGGTCTTGCTCTGCGTAGCGCGGGCGAGATCAGAACTCCTCGGCAACCTTCCGAGGCGTTGCATGGGCAAGTCTTCGGAGTAGTGCAGGACCCGAGTGGGTGGCTTTGGGTAGTCACTTCGAACGAAGTTGTGCGGGTCAATCGCGATCGGCTTCTGGCTGGCGTTCTGAGGGATGGCGACCTGCGCGAATATGGGGTCGATGACGGCCTGCGGAGCGTGGGGGGGATCAAGCGGCAGAGGTCTTTAGTGTTGGATCCACTGGGCCGGGTCTGGGCGTCGATGAATAGCGGACTTGCGGTAGTCGATCCAGCTCAACTGGTTGACACCACACCGCCCCCGATGGTTCACATTCTGTCAGTCTCAGCGGACGGTAACCCGATCAATCCACACAGCGTGGTCAAAGT
>DASPRM010000141.1 GCA_035624455.1 Terriglobales bacterium | reverse complement strand
CCAGATGCTTTCCCACCCTCCGCACACCGGCGATCTGCGCCCCCTCCAGCACCGAGACAATGTCCGCCGCTGGTGACTTCAGCGGCTCCAGTTTCTCGCCGATCCACACCGATTCGATCACGTCACCCCTAACCCGCCGTCCCAGGCTGCGCGCGATGGTTTCCACCTCGGGAAGTTCAGGCATATAGACAGTCTAACCAAACGCACAAGATCCTGAGGGTGCCCCATCCTGGCCTGCTTTTGGCTAGGGTGGGAGGTCGAGGCGCATCCTCGACGGAGTGCTGCCCTGACTAGCTCATCTCGACCCAATGGTAGCTCTTGATCGGATTGCCCCTCCGCTTACCCCAAGGTAGAATGATCCGTACACAGCCTGTACGATTTCCCGTTCCCCGTAATTCAGACGCTTTCTCGCAATCTTCGGGTTCGCTGTGTGCAATCCGCCAGCCCAGTGCTGGACGTGTGTGGAGTGTGCCGTGAATCGAGGCAGGACTGCGGTTATCGTCGGCGCCCAATGGGGCGACGAGGGCAAGGGCAAGATCGTCGATTACCTCTCGGACCATTACAGCCTGGTCGCCCGTTACGCCGGCGGCCACAACGCCGGTCACACCGTAACCATCGATGGCAAGAAATTCATTTTGCAACTCGTGCCCTGCGGCATTCTGCGCCCCGGCAGCAAAGCTGTGATTGGCAATGGTGTCGTCCTCGATCCCTTCGCGCTTCTGAAAGAAATCCGCATGCTGCGCGATGCCGGAGTACAAGTCGATGGCAACCTGTTTGTCAGCAACCGCGCCCAGGTCATTCTTCCCTATCACCGCATGATCGAGTTGGCCTCGGAAAATGCTCCCGGACGCGTGAAGATCGGCACCACTTCGCGCGGCATCGGTCCTGCCTACGAAGACAAGATGGGACGCCGCGGCCTGCGCGTGGCCGATCTGCTCGATCACGAGCTGATGAAGAAGCACATCGAGAACGCTGTCTACGAGAAGAACACCATCGTTCACGCCCTGTTCAACTCCGAGCCCCTGGATGCGGGAGAAATCTATCGCGAATACGAGAAGGCTGCTGAGCAGGTTCGTCCCTTCGTCGCAGACACGGCCGCGCTGCTCAACCACGCAATCGCGCGCGGCGAATCTGTCATGTTCGAGGGCGCGCAGGGCACCATGCTCGATATCGATCACGGCACCTATCCCTTCGTGACTTCTTCCAGCGCCACTTCCGGCGGCGCCGTCACCGGCACCGGAGTTCCTCCAACCTGGATCGATACGGTGGTCGGTGTGACCAAGGCGTATTGCACCCGGGTCGGCGAGGGTCCCTTCCCCACCGAGCTGCCCGATCAGGCTGGCGAAGAGCTTCGCCGCCGTGGCAATGAATTCGGAGCTGTCACCGGACGTCCGCGCCGTACCGGCTGGCTCGACCTGGCGCTATTGCGCTACTCCGCCATGATCAATGGAATTTCCTGGCTGGTGGTAACCAAGCTCGACGTGCTCGATCATCTGGCAGAGATTCCCGTTTGCGTGGGCTACAAGATCGGTGGCAAAAAGACCTCGGAAATCCCCGCTCAGGCCAGCGGCTACGACAAAATCGAGTGTCTTTACCAGACGCTTCCCGGCTGGCAGAAATCTACTTCCGGCATCAATCGCTTCGACAAGCTGCCGCCAAAAGCCCGGGAGTATCTTGCCTTTATTGAGAAGCAGGTGGGCGCCAGCATCGGCATGGTTTCCACTGGGCCAGATCGTGAGCAAACCATGCTGGTGGGAGATTTCGCTTCCGTTCTCCCCGAACGCATCGCAGCGGAAGAGGCAATCCAGCCCCGGCGTGCCGCGCGGGCCGCACGTTGAAGACTCTGTCTTTCGGCGTCGTCACCACAAGTCTGTCATCCGAGCAAGGACGCAGCGAAGCAATCCGCGTCCACATGCGCGTTTTTTCCAAGGAGGACATCACATGCTCGTGCTGGCCGTAACCTGGATGGCGCACCCGGGCCAGGAAGCAAAGGTCTCAGAGACCTTTCTTCGTCTGCAAGCCGACGCCCGCCGCGAGCCCGGTTGCCGCATGTTCGTCGCGCATCAGCACACGACGGAGCCGCGCCGCTTCTTTGTCTACGAGCAATATGACGACGAGGCTGCCTTGCAAGCTCACCGCGCCTCGCCTTATTTTCAGGAATACGTCCTCAAACAGCTCCCAGCGATTGCCGACCGCCTCCAGGGAGATTTGTACAAGCCGATAGAGTGACAGAAGACGCGCCTTGGACTTCCCACCTTGGGAGTCTTGGGCTGGACACGCTGTTACCAACCTTGTTGTCAATACCCCTTCCCCGCGCTAATTTGCCCCAACCTGCTGATTGCGGGACAAATAGATCTCGCCCAGCAATGTCCCATTTTGCCTGCCCGGTTTGCTATTCTGAAAATAGAGTTGGCGTCAGCGTGGTTCTTAATTCTCCATCAGCTCTCGGAAAACCGACGGCTGATTGCCTTCTTCTTATAAGTCTTGACTCAAGCGGAACTTACGGCCATTTGGCTGGTTTTTTTGTAAGTAACTGAAAATGCTGGTTTTAGTACGTCGACTTAAGTCCTTTGTTATGCGGAAGTTACCTCTAAGTCCTTTGTTTGCCGGTTCAGGCAAAAAAAAATGAGTGAAGATCCCGCATAGCTGCCCCAGCTTCGCTCGCGGGTGCCCATTCCTTTGATATTCAGCAAGGGGGTAGGGAGAGGGGGTTAATCAATCAGTAAACTCCTGGGTGGCCCACCCTTTCGCCTGCTTTTGGCGAAGGGTGGGGAGAACAGCTCATTTCTTATCGACCACCAGCACCCCGGCGCGGGCATAGCTGTCACGCTCCACGTCCACGAACGTGATGCTGATCGCCTCCTTGGCAGCTTGCGCTTCCTCCACCAGCACATCGGTGATGCGCGCAGCGATCTTACGCTTCTGATCGGTGGTGCGTCCCTTCAGCAGTGTTATCTGAACGTGCGGCATGGTTATTTCGCCAATTCACAGCCGGCAAAGAAGTAGCTCAGCTCGAAGCGTGCCGTGTCGTCGGCATCGGAACCGTGCACGGCATTCTTCTCGATGTTCGAAGCCCACTTCTTGCGGATCGTCCCCTCGGCGGCATGCGCCGGATTAGTCGCGCCCATCAGGTCGCGCCAGTTCTTGATGGCGTCATCTCTTTCCAGCGCCATCACCACAATCGGTCCGCTGGACATGAATTCGGTCAGCGAGTCAAAGAATGGCTTTCCGGCGTGAACCGCATAGAAGCCTTCTGCCTGATGCTTGTTGATGTGCAGCATCTTCATCCCGATGATGCGGAAGCCATGACTTTCGATGGTGTGAAGAATGTCGCCGATGGCCTTACGGTGAACTGCGTCAGGTTTGATGATGGCAAGCGTACGTTCTAAAGTCCTCATGGATCCTTTCGTTCTTTAAGAAAGCAATGAATTAATCGTACGGACAAAAACACTAGGTCTTTCGATTCGGACGGGGATCGTTATTCCCCGTCCTCGCTCAAGATGACAGGGCGTGGGCTGACTACTGATTGCTGACTACTGGTTACTGACTACTGATTACTGCCTGCTTATTCTCACCGTGCTGCCACACCCAGTACTTCCGCCACCAGTTCTCCAATTACCGCAGGCGTCCTGGCTACACGAATGCCGGCGGCTTCCAGCGCCTTTACCTTTTCGGAAGCAGTTCCGTGGCCACCGGAAATGATGGCGCCCGCGTGACCCATTCTTCGTCCCGGCGGGGCCGTCTGCCCGGCAATGAAAGAAACCACCGGCTTGCGAACATTCCCGCGAATGTATTCGGCGGCGGTCTCTTCCGCATTGCCTCCAATCTCCCCGATCATCACGATGGCTTCCGTCTGCCGATCTTTATTGAACAACTCCAGCGCATCCACAAAATTGGTTCCAATGATCGGATCGCCGCCAATCCCGATCGCCGTGGATTGCCCAATTCCTCTCTGTGAGAGCTGGTAAACCGCTTCATAGGTCAGGGTGCCGGAGCGTGACACAATGCCCACGCTACCCTCGCGATGGATGTGTCCGGGCATAATTCCAATCTTGCATTTGCCGGGAGAAATAATGCCTGGGCAATTCGGGCCGATCAGCCGTGCTCGCCGATCCTGCAGGTAATTCCAGACGCGCAGCATGTCCAGCGTGGGCACTCCTTCGGTAATGCAGACAATCAATTCGATCTCCGCATCGGCTGCCTCCATGATGGCGTCGGCCGCGAACGCCGGCGGAACAAAAATCATGCTGGCGTCTGCTCCCGTCTTGTCCACCGCTTCCTGCACAGTATTAAAGACGGGAAAGCCTTCATGAACAGTGCCACCCTTGCCCGGCGTTACTCCGCCAACAATTTTAGTTCCGTAAGCGGCACATGCCTTGGCGTGGAAGGTGCCTTCCTTGCCAGTCAGGCCCTGCACAATGACTTTTGTATTTTGATCGACGAGTACGCTCATAAAGTTGGCCTCATGGACGGCCGCGGGTTGCTTGGGTTTCTACTCAGCATAAACTCCGATGGTGTTTCCTTCCGGATCAGCAAACCAGCCGAACGTGCCTCCGCCTCCGGGAACCGGCAATGGGCCCATCAACTTTTTTCCGCCCAGGCTTTCGGCTTTATTCAAAGCAGCTGCCACATCCTCCACCATCACGTAAAAGATTGTGTACGGATGCGGCTCGTGACCGGGCGAATGAAGGTGCCCTCCCACATCATCACCGGTGCGGAGCATGGCCTGGTCGCCCTTCTGCTCGATCTTCCAGTCAAAGACCTGCGAGTAGAAACGCGCTGCTTTGGCGCGGTCGCGGCAGCCAATTTCGAAATGACAGATTTTATTGGTCACATTCGCCTCATGCTGCTTTCGCAGCCGCCACTACTCTTTCCGCGGCGTCCTTCATCGTGTCGGCCACTGTGAAGTTCAACCCGGATTCCTTCAGAATTTGACGCCCCTCTTCAACATTGGTGCCTTCCAGCCGCAGCACGATCGGCAACTGGATATTCGTCTTTCTTGCGGCGGCCACCACGCCATTGGCCAGTGTGTCCACCCGTAATATGCCTCCGAAAATATTGATCAGCACGGCACGCACGTTCTTGTCGCTAAGCAGAATTTCAAAAGCGTGGGTCACCTGCTCCTCATTTGCCCCGCCGCCTACATCCAGAAAGTTCGCCGGCATCCCGCCTGCGAATTGGATGATGTCCATGGTCGCCATCGCCAGTCCCGCGCCATTCACCATGCATCCCACGTTGCCGTCCAGCTTGATGTAGTTCAGCCCGTACTTCGAGGCTTCGACTTCCAGCGGATCTTCTTCGGTAATATCCCGGAACTCGCGGATGTCTTTGTGCCGGTACAACGCGTTGTCGTCGAAGTTCACCTTGGCATCGAGCGCGAACAGGCGGCCATCTAAGGTAGTAATCAGCGGATTGATCTCTACGAGCGAAGCATCCGTATCCACATAAGCTTTGTACAGAGCGGTCAGCAGCGTCACCGCCTGATTCACTTCTGCGCCCTTCAATCCCAGCCAGAAAGCGATCTTGCGCGCCTGAAAGGGCTGCAGGCCCGCACCAAAATCCACGTACTCTTTCAGGATGGCATCAGGATTTTCCGCTGCTACCTGCTCAATTTCCATCCCACCGGCAGCCGATGCCATGATCACCAGCTTTGCTTCGGCGCGATCCAGCAGCATCCCGAGATAGAGTTCGCGGGCGATCGGTAATGTCTCTTCTACCAGCAACCGTCGCACAATCCGCCCCTCGGGCCCAGTCTGATGCGTCACCAGCCGCATACCCAGCATCCGCGTGGCGAGGTCGCCAGCTTCCGCCACAGATTTCGCAATCTTGACCCCGCCCCCCTTTCCGCGGCCGCCGGCATGAATCTGTGCTTTGACAACTACACCGGTGGCGCCCTCGGAGAACAGCCTTTTGGCGATAATCTCCACCTCTTCGCGCGATGCCGCCATTTCTCCGCGCGGCACCGCAACCCCATACTTCGACAAAATCGACTTCGCCTGATATTCGTGAATTTTCATGCGGATGGTCCGGATCTGGTTTCTACAGCCGCTTTAACGCCGATGAGACGAAACTCGTGATTGTATAAGACGGCGCGGGACGCGGCAAACCATTCGCATCTGCCCGGCCTTTGTGATTAAGCGGCGCATTCCCAACCTGAATCACGTCAGCGAAGCCATTTGCGACCGCGAACGCAAAAAAATCCCGGCACTTGTAACGGTGCCGGGACTGGGTTTCGAGCCGGGACTATTTGCTGCCGGTCTTCGGGCTGGTTGCGCTGGAGGTGCAGGTGTCGGCGATCTTGTCGATCTTGCTGACCTTGATCGAAGACTGACCCGACGATCCGGTAGCGGATGCCGTCGACCCGGCGCTGCTGGTGCTGCTGGAAGCGCTGGGAGTACCTGCGCCGGCAACGGTGCCGGTCACCCGCACCTGCTGTCCCGTGTGCTGACTCAGGCTGGAACCATCAGCATTCGCCGGCAGCTGCAGCTGATACGTGGTTCCGGATTGATCCATCACGGTAAAGTTGCCGGCGGACCCACCCAGGCAGCCCTCGATGCTGGTCTCGCCAGCGGACGCAGAGGCGGACTGGCTGCTGGGCGAGCTGGATTGCATGCCAGGCGATGTGGATTGGCTGCCAGGCGATGCCTGGCTGCTTGAAGGTGAACTCGGGGACGAGGATGGAGACGCAGCGTCCTGCTGCGCAACGGCCAAACCCGCCGAGACCAGCAAGATTAGAAGTAGAAGCAGACTCTTTCGCATTTCCTGAAAACCTCCAAAAAGTTGGCCGTGGCGCAACGTAGGTTCTTAGAGGCTTGCCGCTTCGAGAGGTTGCCTGAAGCTGCCGGAATCGCATTTCCGGCCCTGTGACGCTGGCGCGGGTCAAAAAACCGGCCGGGACCCCTAGACCTTCCACGCCAGTTTGCAATCAGGGATAGGCTCGGGTACTTTGAACCCGTGATTACCGAGGCCCTTCACAAAATCGCCAATCACTGCCAGTCCCTGTCTCGTGCAGACGCGCGGGAAGTGATGGCGGAGATCCTGGAAGGTAAAGCTACAGATGCCCAGATCGCTGCTCTGCTGGTGGCGCTGCACATGAAAGGTGAGTCCGTCGAAGAGATCGTCGGGTTCGCCGAAGCCATCCGCGCTGCCGCTGTTCCCCTTGACGTGAGCCGCAATTCCGCTCTCGATGTCAGCGGTACCGAACGCGATGCGCTGGTCGACACCTGCGGCACGGGCGGCGACGCCAGCGGCACCTTCAATATCTCCACCGCAACTGCGCTGACACTTGCCGGCGCCGGTGTACGCGTAGCTAAGCACGGCAACCGCAGTGTTACTTCAAAATGCGGGTCGGCGGACGTGGTGGAAGCGCTGGGCGTCAACATTAATCTTCCACCCTCGAAAATTGCCGCGTGCCTCGAGCAGGTGGGAATCGCATTCCTGTTCGCGCCCGCGATGCACTCGGCCATGAAGTACGTTCAGCCCGCCCGCCGCGAACTGCGCCTCAGAACGATTTTCAATCTGCTGGGGCCGCTCACCAATCCCGCTCGCGCTTCCGCCCAGGTGGTCGGCGTCTATTCTGGCGAACTGGTGGACAAAGTCGCAGAGGCTCTGCAGATGCTCGGCCTGCGTCGTGCACTGGTGGTCCACGGCGCCGATGGCCTCGATGAGATCACGATCACCGGTCCGTCGCGTGTGGCCGAGGTTCGGGAAGGAACGCTCCGCACTTATGAGGTCACGCCAGAAGAATTCGGACTGCAGCGCGGGACCCTCGACGATCTCGCCGGCGGCGATGCTGCGGTCAACGCCGCGATCATCCGATCAATTCTGGAAGGCGAGCGGTCTCCCAAACGCGACGTGGTGCTGTTGAATGCCGCTGCTGCCCTGGTCGCAGCGGGGCGCGCCGGCTCCATTGCCGACGGCCTGCCCCTGGCCGCTCAGTCCCTGGATTCGGGGGCCGCGAACGCGAAGTTACAAGCGATGGTCGCCTTCACCCATTCCTCAGTGCACCACTGATTGTTTGGCCGCTTCCTTCAGCTCTTCAATTTGCGCGAGATGATTCTCGGCATGCCCCGCCATGCGCCCCAGCAACTCTTCCAGTGTAAACTGACGCTTGTATTCAGGATGAAAAGCGCTCTTCTTCGTGTCCTCCGCCTTGATCCGCCGCAGCACCCGCAAATTCGCGTGGCGCAGCAATCCGAACAGCGCCACCGACTCGGGAGGCGATGTCTCCCGGTAGCCCAGGTTTTGCGCCCAGGCATCCTGATCGATTGGACCGATAACTGGATCTTTGTCAGCCAGCATCTGCCGCATGCGCATGCCATAGATGATCTCGGCGTCTGCCAGGTGCGCCAGGATCTCACGCACAGACCACTTCTCCGGCGACGGTTTGTAGTCCAGAACCTTGTCCTTCAGACCGGAAACCGCTGCTGCCACCAGTCGCGGTTCATTTTCAGCCGTTTCGATCAGCTTCTTCAATTCCTTGTCAGTCATCTCAGGCTCCGGCGCGCACAGGGACGTTGTTCAAGCTGGCTTTCTGTTTCCACTGCGCCACTTCCACCTTCCATCCCAGCTCTTTCGTGATCGCGGTGCGCAATTTTGCAGCGGCATCGGGCTCACCGTGCACGAGGTAGGTAACCGCTGGCCGCCCTTTGAAAGTGTGCAGCCACTCCAGCAACTCCGGAGTATCCGCGTGATCACTGAACTGCTCGAGCGCCGCCACCTGCGCGCGCACCGGCACCATGGTGGCAAAAATCTTCACCTCCGGTGTGCCGCTCTTGATCGCGCAGCCACGCGTCCCGGGCGCCTGGAACCCAATAAACAAAACCAGGTTTTTCGGATCGGGCAATCGCAACATCAGGTGATGCAGAATGCGGCCGCCCGTAGCCATTCCGCTTGAGGACACGATGATGCACGGATATTTGATCTCGTTTATCTTCTTGGAATCGTCCGGCGTGCAGGCGAAGGTGAAGCCCTGCCAGGTCAAAGGCGAGCCATATTTATCGATCAGCGCCCGCGTTTCATCGCTGAATTCACTCTCATATTTCAAAAAAACCTGTACCGACTGGATGGCCATCGGGCTGTCGGCAAACACTGGCACCCGCGGGATCTGGCCAGTCTCCATCAGTGCTTTCACAAGAAACAGAAACTTCTGAGTGCGTTCGACAGCGAAGGCGGGTACGACCACGCTACCACCGCGGCGTGCGGTGTCGGAGATCAATTTCGCCAACTCAGGTCGTGGATCGTTCTTGGGATGGAGCCGGTTCCCGTAGGTGGACTCCATCACCATCACGTCGGCTTTCTCACCTTCTGTGGGGCCGGAGTGAACCACTCTCCCGGGAGCAATTACCGAATCGCGCACACGTCCAATATCCCCGGTGAACAGCAGCCGCGGCGACCTACCGCCATTCCCGACACTGGCTTCCACCATCGATGAGCCCACGATGTGCGCCGCACGCACGAATCGAAAGCTGAAATTTGGCCGCAACTGCATCGGCTCACCAAAGTTCACCGGCTGAAAATACTGCATGCACTCCTGCGCCTCTTCGAACGTATAAAGCGGCAACGCCGGAATGTGCTTCGATGCCTTGTGCTTGTTGTAGAACGCCGCATCCTCTTCCTGCAGGTGGCCGGAATCGGGCAGCAGGATGGAGCACAGATCGATGGTCGGCGGCGTGGCATAAATCGGTCCCCGAAAGCCCTGTTTGACCAGCCTTGGAATCCAGCCACAATGGTCCAGATGGGCGTGGGTGAGAATCACCGCATCAATCGTTTTGGCCGGAATTGGCAAATCCAACCAGTTGCGTTCCCGCCATTCTTTCTCGCCCTGAAACAGCCCGCAGTCGATCAGTACCTGGAAACCTTCATTTCCATTTTCAACGTCAGCGGTGTTGATAAGGTGCTTCGATCCCGTTACTGTGCCGGCAGCGCCAAGAAACTGGATGTAGGCCAATCGAACTCCTTAGAGGAACGTAAGCGTGATTCTACTCTCCCCGCTTCTCCTCAGCCGCGCAGCGGCGGCACGGCATAGCCTGGCACGTGAGTGCCGGAAAGCAGAATTGGAATGGATGAGTCCCGCCAGGGACGACATACAGAAGCCGGATCGTTTTACTGCGTCGCTTTTGGTTCCAGCTTGAACGTATTGTTGCTCTCGTCCGCTTCCGGCACGCTGCCATCATTCACCACCGCTTCGACTGGCATCTCGGATGTCTGGATCCTTGTTACCGCCTTCTGCTTTCCCGGAACCTGCAGCCTGGTTTCCCGCTCGCCGGAAGCTGTCCGCAATGTCAATGGCACCTCGGCGCCGGCCGCCGACGTGTTCTCTACCGTCACCGCAACCACGTAACCTCCGTTGAGCGTTTCCCGTGGAAACACCGAAGTGATGCGGAAGTCCGGCAGGCCGCGATCGCGGTACACCCAGTCATCGAAGAACGATTCCAGATCGCGTTTGGTATGCGTTTGCAGCAGCTGCTGTAGGTAGCCAGGTGCTTTATCCTGGTCCGGGCGATACGCCCTGAGTGCATCGCGCAGCGTCGTATCCCCAATCATGTCCCGCAGCATCCACCAAACGTAGGCAGCTTTCACGCGGTAGAAGACCTCATCATTGGAAGCGATGAGTGCATTGTCGGTGCTCTCCGCCGGACTTTGCTTTTCCAGTTCGACCAGGGCAGGCAAGCGCGCGCTCATGTATGACAAAGCCGCTTTGCGGCCCTCCTGGTTTTCCCTCACCAGCGCCTGCGCAAAATGAGCCACGCCCTCAGCGATCCACAGCCGCGGCGAATGAAACGCCGCATGCGTCAGCTGATGCGCCATCATCAACTCCAGTGACTTCGGCTCTCCCCTGCGCAAAGGTGTAAAGATCATGGCGCCAGTCTCGAAAGGTTCGTCATGCACATCCGGCAATTCGATTACTTGGACTTTCTCACTCGCTGCCCCAAACCAATCGGTGATAAAGGGAGCCTGTTTTTCCGCCGCCAGCGCATAATCCGCGGCGACATTCTTATGATCCGGCGTGTGATAGATAGTGATATTAGGCCGGTTCAGCACCTCCCAGTTGCCGATCGTAAACGTGGGAATGGTTGTGCCGAGCGGTGCGAAGCGGTAATCCGAGCACCGCGTCTTCGTGATCTCGCCTTCGGTCTTGCCTCCCATTCCTTCAAAGTGTCCGTTAGCAATCAAAGTGGGCGGCTGTTCCTGATCGCTGATCCAGCACAGCCTCATTCGCATGTCCGCCTGTGCTTGTCGCATCTGCCAGCGGCCCAGGGCAGGAAACAGCGTGTTTTCGGCAAGACGAGCTGCAGAGATTGACAGCGGATACCATGCCACGTGTCCCACGCCTCTCAGAACCGTAAAATCTTTGCTGATCTGATCCCAGTCGCTCGCCGTGGCAGTTGCATCCGGAACACCGATCTCGGTGAGCCGGGTTGCATCCTGCTTGATAGCGCCGCTGTATCCCACTTCCAGCTCTACGCTGCCGCCCACCGGCACCGCGCCCGGCAGGGTCACTACCGCTTCGGTGACGGCTCCGGTGTGATCGATGTCGCTGGGATAATTCTGATCAAGATGCTGCAACGGCTTGCCGCCAGATTCGATGAGCCGCCAGCTCAGCGAAGACGAAATCTGCAGCGTCGCGTTCGTCTGCGGCTGAGCCGAATCGTTGCGCAGGACGATCTTCCCGCGCGCTGCCAGCACCTGGTTGTCAGGATCGACCCGAACTTCCAGGTCATAGCGGGTAAAGCGAAATGCTTCGCGATCAAGCGCCCACAATGAAGACCAGGAGCAACCGAGAAAGCAGAGCACCCACAGCAGTTTCACTCTCGTTCCCCGGCCGTGCTCGCTGCCTTTTCACTTTTTGTGGCGCGGGTCTTCTTTTCGCGTCGTTGCCGCGCGATTTCGTACATTACGACCGCTGCAGCCACCGAAACATTCAATGACGGCACTCGGCCTAGCATGGGGATGGAGACCAGAAAGTCGCATTTCTTCCGCACCTGTTCGTGCAGTCCCTTGCCTTCCGCTCCCAGCACCAGTGCGCAATTCATCGCGAAATCTGTCTGCTCATAGCTTTGAGGACCACGCTCGTCGAGACCTACCGTCCAGATATTCTTCTCTTTAAGCTCCTCTAACGCTCGCGATATGTTCACCACGCGCGCGATAGGCATGTACTCCGACGCGCCAGCCGATGCCTTGGTCACTGCCCCAGTCACGCCCACAGCACGTCGCTCCGGCAAGATGATTCCATCCACGCCGGTCGCGTCCGCAGTGCGGATAATCGCGCCCAGATTATGCGGATCTTCGACTCCGTCCAGCACGAGAAGAAAGCGGTACTGTCCGCGCTGTTGCTCCAGCAAATTTTCCAGTCCCACGTATTGCTTTTCTGACGTGACTGCCACCACGCCCTGATGCGTGCCGCCCTCGGCCAGGCGATTGAGCTGTTCACGCGGCAACTGGCGTACCGGAACTCTCGCCGCCCGGCACGCCTCCACAATCCGATTCAGCCGGCTGTCTTGGCGTTCGCTCAGCACAGCCACGTACTCAAAGGCACGTCCCCGCGCCTTCAGGGCCTCGGCGACGGGATGTATGCCGTAAATAACGCTCATGTCGTTTTTCTGAATGCTGGAAACAACACTAAACATCATATCGTGGCTTGGCAGGAGGCCGGATCGAGGCCACTGGCTTTGTTAGACTGAATTCAGCCAGTTGTTGGGGAGGCTCCGTTCTTGCAGAACGTCTTTATTCTTTCCGCTGTGCGCACCCCGATCGGCAAGTTTGGTGGCTCGCTGACATCGCTGAGTGCCGTCGATCTGGGAGTGGTCGCCGCACGCACCGCGCTGGAACGCGCTGGCATTTCGCCCAAACAGGTTCAGGAGACCGTCTTCGGCAATGCTCGCCAGGCTGGCGGCGGCCCCAATCCTGCGCGCCAGATTTCCATCCGCTCCGGCGTCCCCGAGAGCGTCCCCGCTTACACCCTCAACATGGCTTGTGCTTCTGGGATGAAGAGTCTGGCTCTGGCTTTTACGGAGATCGCTGACGGCAACCTGGAATGTGTATTAGCCGGTGGAACCGAATCCATGTCCCGCCTGCCGTACTACATTGAAGCCCGCTGGGGACTCCGCCTGGGGAACCAGGAACTGATCGATGGCATGTACCGCGATGGCTTTTTTTGTCCCATGGCCAAAATGGTGATGGGCGAAACGGCGGAGCTGCTGGCGCAGCAGTACATGATTTCGCGCGAGGAGCAGGACCAGTTTGCTCTCTGTTCACAGAAGCGAGCCGAACGAGCCCTGGCAACAAAGCGCTTCGAGGATGAAATCGTTCCTGTCCCGATTGAAGGTAAGAAAGGCATGCAACTCTTCACCCGCGACGAACACCCATTCCCCGACGCCAGCCCGGAGAAAATGGCTCGCCTCTCGCCGGTTTTCTCTGAATCGGGAACCATCACCGCCGGCAACTCGTCCGGGATCACCGATGGAGCGGCCGCCATGGTGCTGGCCAGCGAAGCTTTTGTCCGCAATCATCAGCTGCAACCGTTGGCTCGTATTATGGCCGTTACCTCCGCCGGAGTGGATCCGCGGACCATGGGAATCGGGCCCGTCCCGGCAATGCAAAAACTCCAACAGAAAACCGGACTCGCTCCCGCTAACTTCGATCTCGTTGAGTTGAACGAGGCGTTTGCCGCCCAGGTCCTGGCCTGTGATCGCGAACTTCACCTTGATCGTGACAGGCTCAACGTTAACGGTGGCGCCATTGCCCTCGGGCATCCCATTGGCTGCACCGGCGCCCGTATCACCGTCACCTTGCTGCATGAAATGAGGAAACGCAAATCTCGTACCGGCGCCGCTACACTATGCGTTAGCGGTGGCATGGGAATGGCTTTGGCGTTGGAAAATGCTGGTTAGTTTTGAACTGAAGTGAAGCTGCTAGCGCAATAACCTGCGACGCACTGCTCCGATGGTTGCTGCCAGTCCGCTGGCCAGCATCAGCAGACTGCTCGGTTCGGGAACCGGGACTTCCGCAGCGTTAACCACGGTACCTTCCTGAAATCCACCGAAAGTGAAGTCCTGCGAGTTGCTACTGTTGGTCACGATGATGGAGCTGTTATCCAAATTGACGGGCACTCCGTTGAGTGCGAAGAGCTGAAAATTATTTTGGTCGAAGGCGGCTGCTCCCGTGAATCCCCATTCATAGTCAAAGCCATTGAAGTCGCTCACCAGGATGTCGAACAATCCAGTCGAAAAATCACCCACGATGAAGGGTATAAATTGGATCGTAGCAATCAGGCCAGTGATCGATGTTCCGTCAACTGAGTAAATCAATGGCACGCCCGTGATTGTCGGGATTGTCGCCTGTGGCAGTGGTGAAGGTATATTCGAGAAACCCAGGGAGAACGAGTCCCCTGCAATAACCACATTATTGGGATCTGTGAAAGGGCCGCTATCGTAGCTCCCGGTTATTGAATAGCTGAAGCTGGACGCCGAGGCGCCCACGCCACTGACAACCAACAAACAGACGCTCAGAACCAGCCTGCGCATTGGGGACTCCCTTCGGACGGCATTTACTGAATCGGGGAAGATGCCTTCTTCCTCCTCCGGGTTATTCCAATCGAATTACTCCGAAAGTATCTGTTGCTTTTCTGGTGCATTTTAGTGGCCACTTCAAAGGCCGCTTACGTACTCCTGTTCAACGTGTAAGTTACTAATTTTTCAATAACATCTCTCGACTCCGCGGGAGCGTCAATAACCCGCAAGATGCCCTGAAGATGCAGCAATTTGCAACTGTCAGGAAATTTGTGCAGTTCCCCCCTGCTTTCTGCTACTTGCACCCGCAAGCGATGTGCATTCTGGAACAATCATTTGCGAGCTTTTCCCCGCGCCGCTTGACTCGTCATGCCTGAAAACACCAAGCCGGAAAAAATATTTGCGCCGAGACTCTTGTCATTGAAGATCTCGAGCAACGACGCACAGATTCTGACCCGCCGCGGATGCTATAGTTGCGGTGCTCCCTCTCATGAGTGGTATTGCTGGCATCTTCACCCTGGATCGCAGCCCCATCGACTCCTCGCAACTTCAGCTATTGGCAAATTCAGTAGCGTTTCGCGGACTTGATGACGTGCAGATCTGGTCAGATGGCGGTGTCGGGCTTGCTCATGCGGCACTGCGCATCTCTGACGAGCCTGCCCAGCTAACCCAACCATTTACTCTAGATGGCCACGTCTGGATCACAGCCGATGCCCGCCTGGACGCCCGCACCGAACTCATATCTCAACTCTACCCCGAGGGTGGCCAGCAACTCCAGCAACTCTCGGATGCTGCCTTGATCCTGCAGGCCTATCGCATCTGGCGCGGGGAGTGCCTGTCTCATTTCGCCGGGGATTTTGCGTTCGCCATCTGGGACGCACCCTCCTCACGGCTCTTTTGTGCGCGTGACCACTTCGGGGTGAAGCCTTTTTTCTATGCCCAGCCTGCTGACACACTAGTCTTCGGCAATACGCTGCAGGCATTGCGATCCTATCCCGGGGTATCCGACCGACTTGACGACGAAGCGGTTGCCGACTTCCTGCTCTTCGGCGCTTGCCACCATCTGGAACGCACTGCATTCGCCGACATCCGCCGCCTGCCGCCTGCTCACCTGCTTATCGTCGAACAGGGCTCGGTTCGCGTGCGTCGCTACTGGAGCCTCCCTGTTGACGCTGAAATTCACTATTCCAAGCCCCAGGACTATGTCGAGCACTTCCGAGATCTCCTGGGAAATGCTGTAAGGGATCGGCTGCATTTCTCGAAGTCTGCAGTTCTCATGAGTGGCGGGCTCGACTCCACTTCCATCGCTGCCACCGCCAGGCGGCATTTGCAGTCGAGACCGGAGTCGCTGAATGCATTCACCGTTTACTGTCATGGGGAAGAGCCGGATCCGGAGTACGAGTTCGCCAGGTTGGCAGCAGACAGTTTGCAGCTGCCGATTTCGTTTCATTCTCTGGAGCCTTACAAACTGTTTGAGCGTTGGCAATGCCCGGAGATCGTAGGACCAGAGCCCAATGCCGATCCTCTCAGCGCCAGCAATTACGATTGGTTTCGGACAATCGCCAGTCACAGCCGGGTTGCGCTGACTGGATTGGGAGGGGATCCGGCAATGCTGGCCTCTGCCTCCCACGCCATCGCAACATTAGTCTCCCCCGGGTTTCCCTCCTTGTTGTGGCAGGCAGGGCGCTACTGGCGCATCCGAGGCAAGCTGCCCAACGTGGGTCTGCGAAGCGAACTAAAGCGGCGCGCCAAGGGGAGGAAGGCCGATCTGCCAGCACTGCCAGAATGGCTGGCTCAAGATCTACGGAAGGAACTCCATCTGGAAGATCGCTGGATGGATTACTACGGCGAGCTTACCAAGCCTGCTCACCCTCTTCGTCCCGAAGCCTACAATCTCCTCTGCTCGCCGCAGTGGCCGCCGCTTTTCGAGTCCTACGACCCGGGCTTTACCGGGTCCGCGTTGGAAGTGCGCCATCCATTCTTTGACCTGCGCGTCATCCGTTTTCTCTTATCCCTGCCGCCCATTCCCTGGTGCGTCGACAAAGAAATTTTGCGCGAGGCGATGAGCGGTTGGCTGCCAAATCCCATCCGCCTGCGGCCAAAGACGCCGGTCGCGGATTCCTTCCTCCTTGGCAAACTGAGGGATTTCCAGTGTTCGCAAAGGAATTTATCGTTTCATCCCTTTTTGTCCCGCTACGTTGACACGGCTAGGTTTATGGCAGGTCGGGAAGCTGCCGATGACTTCGGTGTATGGACTAGTCTTGTTCCTCTGTGTCTTAATGGATGGCTGTTGAGTGCTAGAATCGGCCAATAATTGTGACGGCTATGGCATCCCTCATTGAAAAGACGGACGAATCGGGGAAAAAAACAATTCCCGGCAAACGCCCCTATTGCAAGCCCGAGCTTGTCAGGTATGGCGACGTCGCCGAACTGACACGAACAGGAAGGCCAAAGGGCATGCGGGACACCGTTACTATGGGCACTCGGACCCACTTCTGACCATTGAATTCCCCTGAGCTGCCTGTGTCGCTCGTTCAATCGAATGCAGTGCTCTCCAGCGCATCTCTGTACGCTTCGCGCGCGTATGGTTTGAGTATTGTCTCCAACCTGCCAATTCCGGGGTTAGCCGCTTCTCCGGCATCTGAGGCGGCAGTAGATGTTCGCGTTTATCTGGGCGAGATCCCGCCTTGCTTGCGGAACCTGGAGTTGAGCGCATTGCCTTTCTTCGCTGCCAAGCAGGAGGAGCCAGACGGTCTGCGGATGTTGGCCCTGGGTTCCAATCACCTTCATCTCCATTACGCCGATGGCACAGAATTCGTTTTAAACCGAGCCGGCTCTGAGATATGGGCTGCCTGGGGATCAAAATCTTCCCTCGAAGACGCCGCGACTTATCTTCTTGGCCCAGTGTTTGGCTTCCTCCTGCGCTTGCGCGGGATCACCTGCCTGCACGCGGCGGCAGTCGCCGTGGATGGCCTGGTCGCAGCTCTGGTTGGGCCTGCCGGATCGGGCAAATCAACCCTGGCTGCCGCTATGGCTCAAACGGGATTTGTCGTCGTGAGCGAAGATGTTCTGCCCATAGAAGAAGCCGGAGGAAGGTATTTCGTGCAACCTGGATATCCACGGATACGGCTTTGGCCGGATTCTGCCGCTGCCCTCTTCGGCTCAACAGATGCACTGCCTAGACTCACTCCCAACTGGGAGAAACTTTACCTCGGCCTGCAACCTCCCCGCTTCCAGCCGCAACCGCTTCCTTTGGGCGCGATTTACCTGCTCAATACCTCGGATGACGCGTCACCGCGCATTTCCGAGATTTCATCCCGCGATGCGCTCATCGCGCTGGTGGCAAATACCTACGCCAACGGCGTGCTCGATGAGAATATGCGCGCCGCAGAATTCAGAACGCTCTCGCCATTAGCGGAACTTGTACCCGTTCGGCAGCTGCTGCTTCCGGACAATTTCAAAGCGCTTCCCTCGGCTTGCGATCTTCTGATCGAGAACTTCCGCTCCGCGAAACTCACTGCTCAGAATTGCAATGTATAGCCTGCGCGACTACGGCAGCATGATTCACGATTCTGTTCGAATGAATGCTTATGAGGAAGCTTTGCGGCGCAGCGTGACACCCGGATCGGTAGTTGTGGATCTGGGATGTGGACTAGGCCTGATGGCGGCGCTTGCCGTGCGTCTGGGAGCGGCCAGGGTCTTTGCCATAGAAGCGGACGACATTATCCAGGTAGCCCGCGATTGCGCAGTTGCGAACAACTGCACCGATCGCATCGAGTTCATTCACGGACTCTCCAGCGATGTTACCCTTCCCTCGCCCGCCGATGTCATCGTCTCCGATCTCCGCGGCATTCTTCCAATGCTGGGATTGGCAATCCCTTCCCTTATCGATGCCCGGCAGCGCTTGCTCAGGCCTAATGGCGTACTCATCCCGCAAATCGACACCCTATGGGTAGCGGCGGCGGAGGCTCCCGATCTGTATGCCAATGAACTGAAAGGCTTGACCGCTAATCGCTACTCGTTTGATCTGGGCCCGGCTGTCACAGCCGCAACTCATTCCATCTGGCGCGCAGACCTGAAGTCTGGCCAGCTTCTGACAGAACCTCGCACCTGGGCCACTCTCGACTACCGCTCGCGCAACTCGCCCCACTGTGAAGGCAACACAACGCTTCACGCTGAACGCAACGGCTTGGGCCACGGCTTATGCCTCTGGTTCTCGACCCAACTCTACGAGAATGTGGGCTTCTCCTGCGCTCCGGGCGCTCCTACCAGGATCTACGGACAGATACTGCTGCCCTGGCCCCAGCCTATGCCAATCGAAACCGGTGACCGCGTTGAAGTGAGCATTTCCGCGCATCTGGTTTCCGGCGACTATCTCTGGCGCTGGAATACAACCCTCTGGCGCGGAGAGACCATGCTGACCGAGCTCACCCAGTCCAGCTTGCCGTCTATCCTGATTTCCCAGGAACGATTGCACAAATCTGCTTCGGCTTATCGTCCGGAACTGAATTTCGAAGGGCAGATTCAGCGCTTCATCCTCGAGCAGATGAATGGTGCGCATTCGCTGGCGGAAATTGCCGAAGAATTGACTCGTCGCCATCCTGACCGCTTCGCAACCCTGCAACAAGCGCTGGATCGGGTAGCGAAAATCTCGCGAGAGTTTAGCTAAACCTCTGTTGCCGGGTGCCCCACTCTTCAGCCCTCCTTTGGCTGAGGGTGGGATCGAAGGAACTACCCCGCCCAAGCTTCGCTTGAACGCGGCACCCTCAGGGTCCTTCGAGCAGCCTCGACAGCTTCTCTAGTCGCTGGCGACTAATTGTTTCCCCAATCGCAGCACGCGCATCACCGGATATAAGCCATGCAGCGGCCTGGGAAGGGCAATTGCTGTCAATTCCGGTACGCCTGGTGTGAAAACAAATCGAACAGCGTGTCTGATCCGATCGCGCCAGCGCTCGCGCGCCCTTAGCAGAAAAAGATGCCAACCAATGTAGCTGACCTGCCTGTTCTCTCCCAGTCCGCGGCGCGCTTGCTGAAGCAAGCACTCCAGTTCCGCATCGGCTTGCGCCGTTTCGTCGATCGCCTCCGGCAACGGGCTCCCCAGAAGTTCATGGGCCAGGCTCACCCCAAGGCTCAGAATCCGCTTCACACCGTAGTGCTTGGAACGGGCCAATATCGCGGCCCAATCGAGCCCAGGATTTTGCACGATCAAGCGTGCGACGTCGCTGACCCATATCAGTCGCGACCACTCGTGTTTCCAGCCATGAACGCACAACGCCAGCAGAAGGTCTTCCGGCGCAAACGAGAGCACGGACATTCCGTTGCACTCGCTCACCGCCGCTCTCTTCCAAGACTCGTTCATACCGATCTCGACCGCAAAGCATCGTGGCGCGATATCCCACTGTAATTCCAGCAGCATCTCGGAATTTGTCTTGCGCAATGGCATCTCGGAGGCCACTCGAATGTGTTCACCCCAGACTGAGGAATTCAACCGGATGCCGGGCTCGTAGCCCAGGTTGTGGAGCGCCTCCATGGCGGCGAGCACATGCTTGGGAGCAACGAGAATGTCCAGATCCACGCACTGCCGAAGACCGAGGTGGCCCCACAGTGCCGTTGCCAACGCAGGTCCTTTGAAGGGAATGGCAGGTATGCCGGCTGAATCCAAGGCTTCCAGAATTGATCGCAACTGCCCCACCAGAAAAAGGTTGTGCCGAAGATGGGTGTGAAACTGCTGCTCGATCAAGGCCCAGGATTCGGCCGGCACCAGCCGGTCTAGCTTAGCTTCTGCCAGCCTCTGATATACGAACGGCGTGGCGCCATGGTGGTTGGCCGACTCCAGCAGGTGCATCCAGTCAAGGCCTGCCCCCAGTAATGGCAGGATCCGATCGCGATCGGCCTTGCAATAGAGAGGGCGACAGCAGTGAAGCAAGAGTGCAAATTCGCGGCTGCAGCCGCGCCGCTCAACGGAAACGAAAGCGCCTGCGGGCGCCTGTTGAAGTGAGCCCTCCAGCTGCGAGGAAACGCTCACGATCTGCTCGCCTCAACCAGGGCGACGTACTCGAGCGGGCTCTCCTCGCCACCAATCAGAACTTGCCCTCCACTTTCGAGCCATGCATGCGCGCGAAATTCCTCCCCTGCTCGCGCCACCCCAAGGCGCAGATGGCATCCGTATCCAAACCGATGCAGCCACCACGCAGCCGCTAACGCCTGGGGCAGGCAGGTCGCACCGGGAACGAAGCGCGCGGCAGCCATAATCGCCCAGGCTATTTCCGCGACTTGTTGCGGCGGAGCCTTCAACCCGCCCCGCTCCCCCGCCCACTGCTTCCATGCCCGGAAGGGCAGAAGCCGTATCATCACCACTGCGGCTACAACCAAGCACACCGCGGCCATCAATTCCAGTTTTCCTTTGCGCGGCAAACGCAGAAATCGGACCAGGCGTTTCAAATCTGCTCCGCCACGATCAGGCCAGAGGCTTGCATCTGCTCGAGCAACTGTTGCAAATCCCCTTCCACCTGTTCCTTGCTGACATCGAAATCCGCCAGCATCAACTCCTCCAATTGGCCCACAGTTTTCGGTTTCTGCAGACTTCTCCAGATTACGGCCCCGATTTCGTTCAGCCCGTAGTAGGTGCCTTGCTTCAGGTGCAAGATGACCGCTTCCCCGCCCACGTTACAGGAAACCTGGTCCGGCGCTGCCTTGATGACTACGTCCTTTGAGAATTTATTCATGACTGGTCCGCAATCGCATCCGAAGATCATCCAGCATATTCTGGCTGCCGCTCTCGCCGTTCGATCTTTCGCAAGACATGCTTCTTCACCGGCACCGGAGCTGCGACTACTCCGCATAACACAAAAAAGAGAGCCGCGTTAGCCGGAATGTGGAGATTGAAATCAACCAGGCTATGTATGAGCAGGCCTGTGATTCCTGTCAGAGCTGCCAGATGGAAAAATCGGTTGTCGTCCGGATCGGACTGCTCGAGTTTTCTGAATCCCGTCACGTAAATCCCTGCGAGAAACCAGGCCATCAGCGCAAAGCCGATCATCCCAGTCTCTACCAACAGTTGCAGATAATCATTGTGAGCCTGGTTGACGAAAACATGACTGTAGAAACTGCGGAATTGCGGATACACCGTGGGGAAAGTCCCGAATCCGAAGCCCGCAACTGGATTCTGTATCCACATCCGCAGGCAGTCTGCGTAAATGGTAAGACGATAGGAGTCCTGGGTCTCTACGATTCTATGGATCACTTTGGCGCTGCCGACCCAAAGCAAGAACGCGCCGGTAAGCACTCCCAGTCCCGCCAGCAGAGGAAAGCCTCGACGGCCCGTCTTCAGGCGAGACAGACAAACTCCGAGAAAGATCATCTCCAGCAGCAACGCCAGTATCCCGCCACGCGAACGCGACAGAAACACGCTGCCGCCCATCAAGACAGCCACAAAAACGAACAGGGCACGCTTGCCCCCTCGTTCTCCAAGGCTCAGCACAATTGGGGCAGGGACAAGCAACTCCATCAGCCCGGCATAGTGATTATGATTCACGTAGGGACCGTAGATGATTCCCGCTACCGCTACAGGCTTGCGGATCCAATACAAGCGATCGGTACCTGAAAAGTCCTGCAGCACTGCGAATAAAGCCAGCATGAATCCAAACACAGTCAGTACGATCAGGAACCTCTTCAATTGCCGATGCTGGGTCAAGGTCTCTCCCGCCACAACCAGGAGCATGCCGTAGGCCGCGTAGTTCAATGCTTCGTGCAGGGTTGCGTATCGGTAGCTCGAAATCCCTAAGATGATTTGCGCCGCGATGAAGGCACCAAACAATGCCAAGGGAAGGTAGGCCTGGTTAGGTTGGAGTTCAAAGGTTGCCCGCATCAGTTGCTTGGTCAGCCATAGCAACAACAAGACGGCCGCTCCTGCGCGCAAAACCAATAGCGACCACTCCTCTACCGCTCCAAACGCAAGCGGGCCAAAGATCAGCAATGCGCAGAGGCCAGCAAAGATGGCGAAATCAATCCCGCGAGTGATCCGCTCAGGTCTCTCCTCCACCGCGTGCGCGTTGAAATAGAGCGTTGTCATTTCAGATCTGAATTCACTTGCGCATCTCAAGACGGCTAAGCTTCAGGTCATCGATCCAAACCCTACCGCGAATCCGCCCGTTTGGCGGAGATCGTACGATGCCGATTCGCAGCAGTTCAGAGTCTGGACCGGTAGTAAAGTCGGCTCTTAATTCGCGCCATGGCGTGGACCCCAGTACGTCTTCGCTGCGCGCCACGGAGGCGTGCGTGTAGGCGTCGGCCAATTCGAATCGCGGGCCACTGGCGGTCTCTGTTTCTTCGGCTTGCATAAAACCTGAAAAACGGTAGTGCGAGTTCGGTTCCACAGGAACTAACTGCCACAAGCCTGTTTCGGAGATGCCCTCGCCATCAAAATTCATCAGTAACGATCGGCTACCGAAGTGGAAGTGCGTGGTGTCGAGCAAGATGGACACTCCGCCCCGTGGTTCGTAACGCCAGCCGAAACCACCATTGAGGATCGCCTGGTCGAAGCTGCCATTGGTAATCAGATTCTCATTGTCTGCGGGCACGATGGCAGTGTCGATATCCGCCAGTGCTCTCCATGCCATTTGTGCCTGCTTTACCTGGTGGCGGCCGAGCAGATCATCGATGTAGAAGAACATCCGGCTGGCCGGCAGTCTCGGCTTTGACTCAAGAAACGAGATCCAAACGCGGTCGGCGGCCGCTGCCTCATGCCGTTGGCATAACAGCTTCAGAAATTCCAGTCGCGCAGCGGGAGTGGGTGGGACTGCCATCTGCAGCACGCTGTCCACGCTGCGGGTAGAGCGCCAGGCCAGGTCCAGGGCAGATTGCGCGTGAGTGGAACCGGCGGCAATCAGATGCTGGAACAGCCCCAGCGCCCGTTCGGTTTCGCCGCGCACGATGTAGAGATTTCCCGCTTCCCATTCCACTTCGGGATCGCTGGGTTCGGCCTTTAACGCTGCTTCGAGCGCCTGAACCTGATTCGCGAGATCGCCATGCGCCAGATAAGCTGCGGAAAGATCTAACCATGTCTCGGCTGCATAAGGATTGAGGGCGAGGGCACGCTGGAATTCGCGGATCGCCTGCGCTATGTCGGCGGAAACAAAAAAGGCATGACGTCCGAGTTGATAATAATGCTCGGCATTCCAGGGCTCCAGCCGGGCGGCCAGATGCAGATGCTCACGATCGGCAGAACGTGACGCTCGCCATGCCAGGAAAGACGTCACACACACCATGAGGTAACACAACAGCAGCGCGCCGCAGACACCTGCGAGAGCGAAGCGTGACAAGGCTGAAGTGAGCCGCCATCGCATCTACGGCGTACACTCCGTGGGTTTCATGCGCGCGCGAGCCTGCTCCTGCGGTCAGGATTCCTTGGCGGCGGTCTCTTCCTGGTACCGGCCGTATCCGCCGTACTTCGAACCGTAATAGTAGTAGTGGTAGTAGTCCGGAGAATTCACATCCACCGCATTGACCACGGTGCCCATGACGCGGGCGTTTACCTGTGCCAGTAATTCCCGGGAACGCCGCAAGGCAGCTTTGGTAGTGTTGCCGGAGCGAATCACCAACAGTACTGAGTCCACGTCCACCGACAACAGCACCGCATCCGTCACAGAAAGCGCTGGGGGACTGTCGATAATCACGTGATCGTACTGGCTCCGCCATTGCACGATCAACTCCTTCATCAGCGTCGATCCCAGCAACTCGGCCGGATGTGGCGGGGCCGGTCCTGCTGGAAGCAGGAAAAGCCCAGGCAAATTGGGGGCAGGAGTTATGGTTTCTTCGGCGGTGCTGCTGCCCGTCAGCACAGTGCTGAGCCCGACCTTAGGCCGCATGTGGAACAGCTTGTGCAGGCTGGGACGGCGAAGATCTCCATCCACCAGCAACACCCGCGAGCCTTTCTGCGCCAAAACCACTGCCGTGTTCACGCTGGTTGTGGTCTTGCCCTCCTGCGGCAAAGCGCTGGTGACCAGAATCACCTTCGGTGGATGCCCCAGCGAAGACAGCAGAATCGAAGTGCGCAGCGCGCGATAGGATTCGGAGATCTCGGATTTGGGCTTCCGATAGGTTACCAGCTCCAGGCTCTTCTCAGCGCCCTCAAGCAATTCTGCCGTGCGCATGCGTTTTCCACGGATGGGTAACACGTGCGAGCTGGCGGGAATGATTCCCAGCACAGGAATGGCAGAGATTGCTTGCGCCTGCTCGGGAGTGCGTACGGTGTTGTCCAGCGCTTCCAACACGAACGCCAGCACCAGCCCGCCCATCAGACCGATGCCCAAGGCCAGCATGATATTGCGATGCGTGTCCGGGGCTGAAGGCGAGAGGGGCACCCGCGCCATGTCGACCACACGGATGTTGCTGGTCTTCAGTCCTGCGGTCACGCTGGCTTCTTTCAGTTTCTGCAGCAGTCCCTCATAGAGCTGGCGGTTCGAGTCCACGTCCCGCTTGATCAGGGTATATTCAATGGCACTCTCGTTGAGCTTATTGGCTTCGGTCTTTTGCTGTTCCATGGCCTCGCGCAGCATTTTTTCCCGCGCCGCCGCTGCCAGATAGTCACTCTTGAGCTTTCCGGCGAGCTTGTCCATTTCTCCCTGAATGGAGTTATCGACCTGGCGCAATTGGCGGTTCAATTCAATGAATCGCGGATGCGCGGGCCCCAGCTGCACTTCGGATTGCGCGATTTGTGTTTTCAGATCTGCTTGTTTGGCCCGCAGCGTCGGCAGCAGCGACGTGCTATCCAGGTTACTCAGCAAGTCCGGACTCCCCGACGTGCTTAGCCGGTAGCGGGATTCCTTTTGAATGCGGTCCCCTTCGGCGGAAATGAGTTCTTTGTTCATTTCGTCCAGCTTTTCGGTGACGATGTTCTGCTTCTCGTCCAGTCCCAGGATCCCGTGCTCCTTCTGATAGCGGACCAGCTTCTCCTGCGATGTTTCCACCTTCAACTGCAGGTCGGCCAGTTGCTTGGAGAGCCAATCTGACGTCTGCATCGCGCTCTCAAACTTAGTCTTGAAGTTCTGCTCGATGTAGACGTTCATCACCGTATTCACCACGCGCGCTGCCATCTGCGGGTCGGGACTGGTGAAGCGAATCTCCAGAATGCGAGTCTTGGGAATCTGGGTGATGCGCAGGCCTC
The DNA here is from genome assembly GCA_035624455.1 of Terriglobales bacterium. NCBI lineage: Bacteria > Pseudomonadati > Acidobacteriota > Terriglobia > Terriglobales > Terriglobales bacterium. The sequence goes on along the minus strand of DASPRM010000141.1, from coordinate 2,007 downwards.
CATGCACATAGCCGAGCATCGCCGCTTCCTGCAGCGGGTCAGCGGTGGGAGCTTGCAGAAGCGAGCCATCCGCGGCGTCCTTTTTTGCCTTGCTCGCGAAAGCGGGGTTCTTGTCCAATTGCAGGGCACGTGCTACCGCCATCGCGATGTTGTCGCTCTGCAGGATTTTGATCTGGGTTTCCAGCGTCTCCGAATAATCTGTGTCGTCGTCCCCACTCGCGTCGTTGGCATTCTTAATGCCGATGAGGGGATTACCCTCGCGGTTGATGGCAATCCGTCCGACTGCGACATAAATGGGCGTGGTTCGCAGGGAAACAATGGCAGTCAGAGTGACTACGATTACTACGGTTGCCAGGATCGTCCAGCGGTGTTTGCGCAGGACCGGCCAGTACTGGAGAATTCCGTTCTCCTGCGCCGGCAATCCGTAACTCTGGGCGTAGAGCTTGCCGAAAACAACGGGATCGGGTTCATAGGGCCGGATGCTGTCGCGCACCCTCTGCAGCGAGGTCTGTGGATCCATCTTCACCCATTTTCGGCCGCCTGGAGAGGCGCCTACCCAGCTTTCGACAAAAGCATTCTTGCTCGAACACTTGCACCCGATGAGCGTTTTTCAGTCTAGCATCGTGATTCTCGCCGCCTGTTACCCAGAAAAGCACCCCCGGCACAGCACTTCAGTAACCTATACTCGCGCTCGGGAACTCTGTTTTCTGTTTCTTGCACCGCATCGTGGAATGGTCGGCGCACATGAAATTTCGCTTATCTGGGCGATGAAATCAGGGAGTCTGACCTGCAGGGATGTCGGCTGGCAACGGCCAGGAAGCCGAGACTGGCTCCGCAGCGCAACCGAACGATGTTGACCGTTTGCTTCCCGGTTCATGAGAATTGTTTTCCTGAATCCGTCGGCTCATCTGGGGGGTGCGGAAGCCTGCCTGCTCGACACTCTGGCTGCCGTTAAGGCCGCGCGTCCTGACTGGTCGCTGCTACTGGTCACTGGGGAAGACGGATCGTTGCTCCCGCGCGCCGCCGAGTTAGGAATTTCCTACGAAGTGCTCCCCTTCCCCCAGGCCATCGCTCAGATCGGGGATTCCGCCTATGTTCCGTCTGCGCCTGGCAATGCCCGGCTTCTACGGCTGGCCAGCAAGCTCTCTCGTTCGGCGCTGCCGGTGGTGCGCTATCGCCGTGCGCTGCGGCGGCTGCTCGAGAGGCTGCGCCCCGACTTAATTCACACCAACGGATTCAAGATGCACTTGCTGGGCCTGTGGTCCCGCCCCTCTGCGATTCCGGTTATCTGGCATGTGCATGATTACGTCAGCTCACGGCCTTTGATGGCCCGATTCTTTCGCTCCAATGTTGCCGGCTGTGCTGCCGTCATCGCCAACTCCAACAGCGTGGCGGATGACATCCGCATGCTCTGCGGACCACAGATTACGTCTTCCTTCACACTGCGCACGATTTACAACGCCGTGGACCTGGAACGCTTTCATCCCGAGGGTCCGGCGCTTAATCTCGATGCGTTGGCAGGATTTTCTCCCACCCGGCCGGGCACGGTGCGCGTAGGACTTATCGCAACTATGGCGTGGTGGAAAGGCCATCAGCTCTTCATGGAAGCCATTTCCCGCTTGCCGCGCCGATTGCCGATACGTGGCTATGTAATTGGAGGCCCGCTTTACCGCACGGCTGATAGCCAACTTTCCCTCGCCAAGCTTCGCACCTATGCGGCTGGCCTCGCCATCACAGATCGTGTCGGCTTCACTGGTTTCGTCGAGGATTCCCCCAGCGCCATTCGCGCGCTCGACGTTGTGGTCCATGCCAGCACTCAACCGGAACCATTCGGGCGAGTGATTATGGAGGCTATGGCATGTGGCCGCCCGGTCATTTCCAGCGGGATTGGAGGCGCGAGGGAGATTCTGGAAATGGGACAAGCGGCCGTGAAATTCGAATCCGGAGATGCCGGCGATCTCGCAGCTAAGATTGGCAGCTTGTGCACGGATCCGAATCTACGCCGCA
>DASPRM010000140.1 GCA_035624455.1 Terriglobales bacterium | reverse complement strand
ATAGTTCCATGCCAATAAGCGGCGGGCTTCGCAATGACCGCTCTGCCGCCGCTGCCATGGTCTCGTAGCATTCTTTCCATGTGGGAGGATGGAATTCCTGTCTGATCCGCTCCTCCGTGGCAATCCGCAATTCGGGTTTTTTTCAAGGCGTTGAAGCAGAACCTGCGCATCAAGACCTTCGTCGGCACCAGTCCCAACGCCCTGCAGATTCAGATCTGGACCGCCCTCATGGCTCTGCTGCTGCTCAAGTACCTGCAACTGCGCGCCCGCTTCGGCTGGAGCCTGTCCAATCTCGCCGCCCTGTTGCGCCAGCAACTGTTCGTCTATCGCGACCTGTTCGCCTGGCTCGACCAGCCCTTCCAACCGCCACCGCTGCTCGATGCCGCCACCGAGCAGATTCCACTTTCCTGGTCAAACGTAAGCGTTAGACCATCCACATTCTAGGCAACGCGCAACTTCTGTGTTGAAGTGAACTCCATGACAGAGGGACAAAATGGGCAAAAGAGGCGGCGCACGTCTGCCGAGATTGAGCAGATCGTGCGCGAGTTTGAAAGCAGTGGTCTGAATCGTAGCCAGTTTTGCCGGCAGCAAGGTCTGACGTGGGGAGTGCTGAATCGTTATTTGAGGCGGATGCCAACAGGATCCGGGAGTAGTGGGGGAGGAGATGGGCTGATCGCGGTCGAGTTGGCGGGCAAGAAGGTGGGTGTGCAGCACGCCGGCAGTTGCGGCTTGGCGGTGGTTTTGGCGAGAGGACGAAGAATCGCCGTGAACGCAGGCTTCGATGCCGCTACGCTGCAGCGGCTGGTGCAAGCCTTGGAGACGATATAGGGTGTTTGGCTTCGGGGCAGCAACGCGGATTTATTTGGCGGTGGGAGCAACCGACATGCGCAAGGGATTTGAAGGTCTCTATGGGCTGGTGCGTGACCGATTGCAATGCCAACCGCTCAGTGGCCACGTATTTTTGTTTTGTAACGCGCAGCGGAACCGGCTGAAGCTGCTGGTGTGGGACGGAAGTGGGCTGTGGGTCTGCGCCAAGAAATTGTCCAAGGGGCGATTTCGCTGGCCGCAACCGCAGAGGGGAGAAGTCAAGGTCATCCTCAGTCAGGAAGAACTGGCGATGTTGTTGGGTGGCATTGATCTGAATCAGGCGCACCGTCGGCGGTCTTGGTACAGAAGCCAGATTGACAACGACGAAGTTGGTCCCGACCGCATAAATACTGCACAAAATGATTGTATTCCACAGCTGAGCTCTGCTACGAAGTAGCTCATCGTGAGTGCTAGTTTCCCATCTTCGGTGGCTCGACCGACGACCCTTTCCGAAGCAGAAAAGATCATTGAGCAACTGCAACAGAAGCTGCAATTCAGCGAGTTAAGAGTTCTGGTTTTGGAAGAGCAGTTACGGCAGCGGCGCCTGGAGAAATATGGTGCCGGCAGCGAGAAGTTGTCGAACTTGCAATTAGAGATGTTGGAGCAGGAACCTGGGGTTAGCCAAGCGGAAGTGCAAGCCGAGAGCGAGCGCCCGGTGATCGAGGGCAATGCGGTCGAGGTGGCCGGGTATCAGCGGCAGCGTCGCTGCCATCCTGGGCGCCAGTCATTGCCGGCAGATCTGCCGCGAGTGGAGAAGGTGATTGCGTGCCCGGCCGAACAGTGCGTGTGCGGTCGGTGCGGCCAACCGACCATGGTGATCGGCTACGAAGAGAGCGAGCAATTAGAGGTCGAACCGGCGAAGTACTTTGTGTTGGTGAGCAAACGGGAAAAGCGCATCTGTCGAGGCTGTAAGGATGCGAGGATCGTATCGGCGCCAGCGCCGGTGCGAATTATCGACAAAGGGTTGGTCAGTGATCGGGTGGTGGTCGACACGGTAATCCGCAAATACTGCGATCATCTTCCGTTATATCGGCAGTGCGTGATTCTGGACCGGGAGGCAGGGGTGGACATCAGCCGGGCGACGCTAGACGGTTGGGTGATGCAGGTAGGCGAAATGCTGCAGCCGCTGGTAGGGGTGATGGGCCGGGAGTTAGTGCAGGGCAGCTACCTGCAAGCCGATGAGACTCCGGTCGAGGTGCAGATGCACGATGGTCGGGGTAGAAATCACAAGGCGTTTCTGTGGCAGTACGGACGACCGGGAGGAGCGACCGTGTTCGACTTCCGCCTGGGGCGAGATCGTGCCGGACCCAAACAATTTCTGGCGAACTTTCACGGCATTCTGCAGACCGATGCCTATCAAGCCTATGACAAGGTCGGGGGCTCAGGAATGGTGCATGCTGGCTGCTGGACACATGCCCGACGCGGTTTTGCGAATGTGGTCAAGCTGAATCCGGGCGATCCGGTGGCCACCCCGATCGTGACCAAGATTAATGAGTTATTTGGGGTGGATGCGGAAGCGCGCGAACAGGGTCTCAGTGTGGAGGCGCGTCATCGATTGCGTCAACAGAAAGCTCCTGAGCTGTTGGAGAAAATCAAAGCGGCCATCGAAGCCGCAAACCCCGGAGCCTTGCCCGGCGGAGCGCTGGAGAGCGCCCGCGAATATACCCTTGGAATCTGGCCGAGACTGACGCGTTTTCTCGATTACCCCGAGTTAGAGCTGAGTAACAACCTGGCCGAGAACTCGATGCGTCCGGTCGTTTTGGGTAGAAAAAACTGGATCCACATCGGAAGCCCGCAGGCCGGACCGAAGGTGGCAGCGATCCTGTCCGTGATCGAAACCTGCCGACGTCTGAAGGTCTCGGCGCGAGATTATCTCTCGGCCGTGCTCCCCGGCCTGGCCAATACGCGTTTGCACCTCCTGCATGCCCTCACTCCAATGGCCTGGGCCGCGCCGCATCAGTAATCAGCAACATCACACCTTCGTCAACCCGTCAACCTTGTGCTTACTCTGACGCTTACAATATAACGGCCTCTGGCTTGTGAGTGAAGGAGCCCCCGTGCCACACGGCAGTGCGCTTTGGAAGATAGGCGCGAAAATCGTACGCAGCGTTCCAGTCCGGAATTCGGGCTTTTGGGCTTTGGCCCAGCAGATTCGACATCGTAATGGCTGATTCTGTGAAATTCACTGACCGGGCTAATCCGGACTCCTCGCCAAAGACGCGCCGCATGTAAGCATCAGGGTCCGAA
>DASPRM010000139.1 GCA_035624455.1 Terriglobales bacterium | reverse complement strand
CACGCCGGCGTACCGCGATCCTCCGCTTGTACGAACTGCGTCACCTGCGCGCGAAACTGTTCTTCAGTCAACTCGTCTTTGGACACTCCCAGAACCGCAAAATCTTTGGACAGCAGGTTGGCTTTGACCAGGTTGTAGAGCGCCGGCACTAGTTTTCGCATCGTGAGATCGCCCGCCGCTCCAAAAACCACCATGACGCAGGCTCCGGCAGGCCTGCCGAACTGCTCGATTTCTTGCTGGTTCACCGTTTCAGCGGTTGCCATGTGCCCTCATTTACATTGGCAGACGGTGGAAGGGATATTCCCTTAGAGTTGGCCATTTTAGGCGAGCATGAGTGGATTTCAAAATTTCGCATGCCTCAGATCACGCAAGTTTAAGCGGCAATTTTCCCTGCCGCTGCGTATACTTTGCTCCAAGCAAGAGCGCCGCGAGTCCCTGCCCCGGTTTTGTGGTTGTTACGGTCGAACCCCAGGAGGACTCCCCATGTCCCGTGCCTTCCATTTTATCTTCTGGATCTTAGTGCTTGTTGTGGGCAGCTCTGCCACACTGGCGGAGAAGCAAGCTTCGCCCTCCACGACAAAAAACCCGCCTGCCAAGAACCCCAAAACCAACGAGACTTCGCAACCCGCCCCCACTGTCGATGTCGCGGAATCCGGCGCCCCCGTGGAATTTGACGGACGCAAGCTGTTTACAGTCTACGCTTCGGTTGGCGGCCGGACTCCGGAAGAACGCGCTCAGGGGATCGGCGATCGAATTCTGGTTTTGGCCAGAAATCGACGAACGCCCAGCGATGCCGTGCGCATTCAGGATGGTGAAGCCTGGACAGAAATTCTGACTGGCAATGAGCCATTGATGTTTGTCACCGAGGCCGATGCTCGTGCTGCCGCGCGAACCCGCAGAGAGTTGGCGCTGGAGAATGCCGAGATCATTCGCTATTCGGTCAACAGTTATCGCGCCAGCCATACCTGGAAGAACGTACTGTTGGGTGCGCTATATTCGGTGATCGCAACTGTTGCTCTAGTGTCCCTCCTGATCTTATTAGGCAAGCTCCGCCGCCGCGTCCGGAACCAGTTTGAAGCGCTCGTCAAGAGAAGCGAGGAGCAACTGTTGTCGGGACCGTCACTGCGGGTGCCCCTGCACTACGTGGGAGCTCCCCTGCTCCTGTTGGGAGGATTGTTGCGCTGGGCAGTCATTTTGATCGTGCTGGAAACCTATGTCGTCCTAGTCTTGCGCTTCTTTCCTAATACTGCCCACGTTTCACTCACCATGACCAATTGGCTGCTGTCGCAAATTGGGGGGTTAACAACCGCCGCCGTGAATTATCTCCCCAACCTGCTGTTGGTCGCGGTCGTTTGTGTAGTGACCTACTACGTGATTCGCCTTAATCAAATGGTTTTTCGGGAGATCCAGGATCAGCGACTCGTGCTGCGCGGATTCTATCCGGATTGGGCCGAGCCTACTGCCAAGCTGGTCCGCGCCTTGATCGTCGTGCTGGCGGCTATTGTCATCTTCCCGTACCTTCCGGGCGCCAAAAGCCCTGCATTTCAAGGCATCACCCTCTTCCTGGGTGTTCTGCTATCTCTAGGATCTTCTTCCGCGGTGGCCAATGCAGTCGCGGGTACGATTCTCACCTATATGCGTTCGTTCCAGGTTGGCGATTGGGTGAAGATTGGGGAAACCACCGGGCAGGTGGAGGAGCGCACGTTGCTCGTAACTCGCGTTCGCACACCCAAAAATGAACTGATCACCGTCCCTAATGCTACCGTGATGGGCAATTCCGTCATGAATTACAGCACAAGAGCCAAAGCAGAGGGCGTAGTGTTCCATACCACCGTAACGATTGGCTATGACGCTCCCTGGCGAACCGTACACCAATTGCTTATCGATGCCGCACTAGCAACAAGCTACGTCCGGCCCTCCCCGCGCCCCTTTGTTCTACAGACAGCCCTGAATGACTTCTACGTCGCCTACCAGATCAACGCTTACACCAACACCCCCAATCGCATGCTGGACATCTATTCCGAATTGCATCAGAACATTCAGGACAAATTCAATGCAGCTGGCCTCGAGATCAACTCACCACATTACACGGCGCTGCGCGATGGAAATCAGACCACCATCCCACAGACTTATCTCTCCCGCAACTATCAGGCTCCGGAATTTCGGGTTCACCTGGATGGAGCCAGGAACAGCCGCCAGACGGAAGAGATCGCATCCGACTTCACCGTGCAGGACTTGGACCAGTTGACGCGGACGCCGGAAGAGGGTGGGCCTTAAGTCGAATGCCCTTGAGACGCAGGCGGAAGCGGTCAAGATAAAGATAGATCACTGGCGTGGTGAACAGTGTGAGTGCCTGGCTCACGATTAAGCCCCCAACGATCGTGATGCCGAGCGGCCTATGCAGCTCACCTCCAGTCCCATGCCCGACAGCCAGGGGCGTTGCTCCCAGCAAGGCGGCCATGGTTGTCATCATGATCGGCCTGAACCGCAAGATGCAGGCTTCGTAAATGGATTCTTCCGGAGATTTCCCTTCCCGCCTTTCAGTCGCAAGCGCGAAATCAATCATCATGATGGCGTTCTTTTTCACAATCCCGATCAAAAGAAGCACCCCGATCAGCGCGATGACGTTCAGTTCGTTGCGGGTCAGCAGCAAGGCCAGCAGCGCTCCCACTCCCGCCGATGGCAAGGTGGAGAGAATCGTGATCGGATGAATGTAGCTTTCATAGAGCACACCGAGGACGATATACACCGCCACCAGCGCTGCCAAAATCAGCAGTGGCTCGCTGGCAAGTGAATCCTGGAATGCCGCCGCAGTCCCTTGGAAACTCGCATGGACTGTGGCAGGCAGGCCGATGTCCCTCTGCATCCGATTAATGGCCAGTGTGGCAGTGCCCAGGGAGACATTGGGTGCAAGATTGAACGAAAACGTAACCGACGGCCACTGTCCCTGATGGTTTACCGCTAGCGGCGTATTCGAAGGAACAAACTTGGTGAACGCGGACAGGGGAACTTCGTTGCCATTCGACGAGCGGACATAAATCTTGCCGAGTGCGTCCGGGTCTTGCTGAAACTTGGGATCAACCTCCATCACTACGTGGTATTGGTTCAGCTGGCGGTACATGGTGGAAACCTGCCTCTGGCCGAACGCGTCGTAGAGGGCGTTGTCGATGGCTTGCGGAGTTACCCCCAGCCGCGAGGCCGTATCCCGGTCAATCGCTACATGTGCTTCCAGGCCGCGATTCTGCTGGTCAGTGGAGAGATCACGTAGTTCTGGAAGGGTGCGTAGCTTCGCAAACACCTGCGGCGCCCAGGTCGTCAGGTCATTCAGATTTTCTGATTGCAGCGTGTATTGGTATTGCGCGTTGCCGAAGCGACCGCCGATCATCAAGTCCTGCGAGGCTTGCAGGAACATGCTGGCGCCAGGAACGCTGCTCAGCTTGGGACGCAGGCGGTTGATCACCTGATCCGAGGTGACATGGCTGCGCTCCTTCAGGGGCTTGAGAACCACGAACATCCGGCCGGTATTGCTGATACCGCCGCCGACAAATGCCGTTACCGTGCTGACCGCGGGATCCGCCATCACGATTCTTACGTACTGCATCATCTTGCCGCGCAGGGCAGAGAAGGAAATGTCCTGCTCGGCCTGAAGTCCGCCGTTCAGCCGACCCGTGTCCTGCTGGGGGAAGAAACCCTTGGGAACAATGATATAGAGATACACGCTCAAACAAGCAGTGGCGATGGTAATCAGCAACATCAGCGGCTGGTAGCGCAGCACCCAGCGCAGAGACCGGCCATACGTGTTCAGAATCCATTTAAAGCTGGCTTCACTGGCGCGGAAGAGTCGCCCATGTTTTTCCTGGTCGAGCGGCCGCAGGAATTTGGCGCACATCATGGGCGTGGTAGTCAGCGAAACCACCAGCGACACGCCAATGGCTGCACTCAGGGTTACCGCAAATTCACGGAACAAGCGGCCCACGATTCCGCCCATCAGCAGGATGGGAATGAACACCGCCACCAGCGAGGTGCTCATGGAGAGCACGGTAAACCCGATCTCGCTCGATCCCTTGAATGCCGCCTGCACAGCCGGCATTCCCTGCTCGAGAAAGCGGTTGATATTCTCCAGGACTACGATTGCGTCATCCACGACGAAGCCCGTGGAAATCGCCAAGGCCATCAACGACAGGTTGTCGAGACTGTACCCCAACAGGTACATGATCCCGAACGTCCCCACTAACGAAAGCGGTACTGAGACGCTCGGAATCATGGTGGCGCGAAGGTTTCTTAGGAACACGAAAACTACCAGCACCACCAGAATGACTGACAGTACCAGGGTAAATTCGATATTAGCCACCGAGGCCCGTATCGTGGTTGTACGGTCGAGCACGACCGACATGTTAATCGCCGGCGAAATGGAGGCCTTTAACTGTGGCATCAGGGCATAGACCCCATCCACTGTGTCAATAATGTTGGCGCCGGGTTGGCGGAACAGGATAATCAACACCGATGGCTTTCCGTTCGACACGCCGGCATTGCGGGTGTCTTCCACAGAATCGGTAACATCGCCCACGTCGCCAAGCCGTACGTTCCCTCCCGTCTTGCTGGTGGCAACGATCAGAGTGCGGTATTGGTCGGCTCTCATCAACTGATCGTTATCAGAGATCGTCCAGGCGCTACTTTCGCCCCACACTTCCCCCTTGGGTCGATTGGCATTTGCTGCCGCGAGTGCATTACGCACCTGCTCCGTACCTACTCCCATGTTGTTCAGCAGCGAGGGATTCAGTTCCGCGCGGACTGCCGGCCGCGCTCCTCCTCCGACAACGACCTGGCCGACACCTGAAACCTGGGCCAGTTTCTGAGCGAGAATGGAATCCGCAGCGTCATAAATTCGTGGCAGAGTGATCGTGTCCGAACTCAACGCCAGGATCAGGATGGGAGCATCCGCGGGGTTCACCTTGCGATATTGCGGATTCTGCGGAAGGTTCGCCGGAAGCTGCCCGCGCGCAGCGTTGATCGCAGCCTGTACATCCCGAGCTGCGGCATCGATATTGCGGCTCAGATCGAATTGCAACGCGATGCTGGTCGACCCCAGCTGGCTTGCAGATGTCATCTGGTTGATGCCCGCGATCCGGCCGAATTGTCGCTCTAGCGGAGTAGCAACCGAGGATGCCATTGTTTCCGGGCTCGCGCCCGGCAAGCCTGCCGAAACCTGGATCACCGGAAATTCCACCTGCGGCAGAGGGGCTACGGGAAGAAAATTGAAGGCCAGCGCTCCCGATAGAAACAGCGCGATGGTGAGCAACGAGGTTCCTATCGGCCGTTTGATAAATGGAGCCGAGATGTTCATCGCTGACTCACTACCGCCGGTTCCTCGATGACATTTCCTACGCGGAATCGTGAGAATCTCTTGCCCAGCCGGTCGAACCAGAGATAAACCACTGGCGTGGTATACAGCGTAAGTAGCTGACTCAGTAGTAGACCACCCACAATCGTAATGCCCAGAGGATTGCGCAACTCAGAACCGGTTCCGCTCGTCAATGCCAGCGGCAGCCCGCCGAGCAATGCCGCCATTGTGGTCATCATGATGGGGCGGAAACGCAACAAGGATGCCTGGTAAATGGCCTCTTCCGGTGGCTTGCCCTCCTGCCGCTCCGCCTCTAAGGCAAAGTCGATCATCATGATGGCGTTCTTTTTCACAATACCGATCAACAGGATGATGCCAATCAAGGCAACTACATTGAGATCGTTGCCTGTGATCTGCAGTGCCAGAATCGCTCCCACACCTGCGGAAGGAAGCGTGGAAAGTATCGTGATGGGATGGATATAGCTTTCGTAGAGAACTCCTAACACGATATAAACCGTCACCAGCGCCGCCACGATCAGCCACGGCTCGGATGAAAGCGACTTCTGGAAGGCCGCTGCCGTCCCCTGATAGCTCGTGTGAATGCTGGCAGGGAGATTGATCTCCTGTTGTGCCTGGTCGATGGCGCGCGTTGCGGCCCCTAGGGACACCCCGGGCGCGAGGTTGAATGAGAGCGTCACCGCCGGAAACTGCCCCTGATGATTGATTGCCAGGGTTGTGTTCCTAGTTTCCATGTGAGTGAAGGCTGACAGCGGCACCTGCGTCCCAGTAGAAGAGCGAACGTAAATGTCCTTAAGCGCGTCGGGGTTTTGGCGGAACTGCGGATCCACCTCCAGCACCACGTGATACTGGTTTAGTTGAGTAAAGATCGTTGACACCTGCCGCTGTCCAAAGGCGTCGTATAAGGTGTCATCGATTGCTTGGGGAAGAATCCCCAAGCGCGCCGCGGTATCGCGGTCGATTACCAGGTCAGCCCGCAACCCACCGGTCTGCTGGTCACTGGCAACGTCGCGCAGTTCCGGAAGCATGCGTAACTTGTCGAGTAAGCGTGGCGCCCAGACGTTCAATTCAGTGGCGTCGGCGTCCTCCAGTGAATACTGGAATTGGGTGCGGCTGACGCGGTCTTCTACCGTCAGATCCTGCACCGGTTGCATGAACAGCGTGATGCCCTGCACCTGGGCCAGTTCAGGCTGCAGCCGACGAATGATCTCCGAAGCATTCGACTTGCGTTCTTTCCGCGGCTTCAGATTGATCTGAATCCGTCCGCTGTTGGGGGTGGTGTTAATGCCGTCCACGCCGATGAATGAGGACAGGCTGGCGACATCGGGATCTTTCAGGATGACCTTGGCCAAGGCTTGCTGGCGTTCTGCCAGTCCGGAAAAAGAAATCGTCTGCGGCGCTTCCGAAATACCGAGAAGTACCCCAGTATCCTGCACCGGAAAGAAGCCCTTGGGGACGACCACATAGAGAAACAATGTAAGCGCCAGAGTGCTCACTGTGACCAGCAGGGTCGCCCGCTGATGTCGAAGCACCCATTGCAAGGTCGATCCGTAGCGATGAATAACCCGGTCGTAGACGTCCTCCGACCAGGTGTAGAAACGCCCATGCTTCGCCTCGCCTTTCCCTTTCAGCAGTTTGGCGCACATCATCGGCGTCAGCGTCAGCGAGATCACCGCGGACATCAATATGGTCACTGCCAGGGTGACGGCAAATTCGCGAAATAGACGGCCAACCACGTCCCCCATAAACAGCAGTGGAATCAGCACCGCTATCAGCGAGACGGTCAGTGACACAATGGTGAAGCCAATTTGTCCCGAGCCCTTGAGAGCGGCCTCCAGAGGTGGATCGCCCTCCTCCAGGAAGCGATCGATGTTCTCAATCATCACGATGGCATCGTCCACCACAAACCCGGTAGAGATCGTTAACGCCATCAGGGTCAGGTTATTCAGGCTGTAGCCGAGCAGGTACATCACGCCGAATGTGCCGATTAGCGAGAGCGGCACCGCCACACCGGGAATCACCGTGGCGTGAAGATTCCGCAGGAACAGAAAGATCACCATCACCACCAGGGCAATGGTCAGCATCATCTCGAATTCGACGTCTTCCACGGAAGCGCGAATCGTCTCCGTGCGGTCAGTCAGCACTACCAACTTCACGGCCGATGGCAGCGCAGACTGCAGCCGCGGCAGCAGCTTCTTGATCCGATCCACCACGGCGATAATGTTGGCGCCGGGCTGGCGCTGAATATTCACGATCACCGCCGGCGTGAGATTCATCCAGGCAGCCTGCTGGATGTTCTCCGCCCCGTCCACTACCGTGGCGACGTCAGTCAGGCGAACTGGTGATCCGTTGCGGTACGCCACAATGACCGACTTGTAGCCTGCGCCGGACAGCAGTTGATCGTTAGCGCCAATCGTGTATGCTTGCCGCGGTCCGTCCAGCACTCCCTTCGCTTGATCAACGTTGGCCTGCCCCAAGGCCGTACGCAGATCCTCCAGGCTGAGGCCGTACGACGCCAGCGCCGTGGGATTCGCCTGAATACGCACGGCTGGTTTCTGACCGCCGCTGATCGATACCAGCCCCACGCCCGGCAGTTGTGAAATCTTCTGCGCTAAAGTGGTATCGGCCAAGTCCTCCACTTGCGTAAGCGGCATGGTGTCGGAAGTCAGAGCCAGCGTCAGGATGGGGGCGTCGGCAGGATTGACCTTGTTATAGATCGGCGGGTTGGGCAGGTCGCGGGGAAGGTACGTAGTCGCCGCATTGATCGCAGCCTGAACCTCCTGCTCCGCTACATCGATATTCTGCTCCAGATTGAATTGCAGAATGATCAGCGAACTGCCGAACGAACTCGTCGAGGTCATCTGGCTCAGGCCCGGTACCTGGCCAAACTGCCGCTCCAGAGGGGCCGTCACGGATGAGGCCATTACGTCCGGATCCGCGCCCGGATAGAAGGTGGCGACCTGAATGGTCGGATAATCCACTTCAGGCAACGCAGATACAGGAAGTTGCCTGTAAGCCACCAGCCCTACCAGCAGCAATCCAATCATCAACAACGATGTTGCTACTGGCCGGAGAATAAATATTCGCGACGGACTCATTGCCCTGCAGTTCCTGAGTTCTGCGCGGCGGCATTTCGATTCCCGCCACCGCTGCCTCCCGTACGCACTTCGACTCGGCTTCCTGCTTGCAGTTTGTCCTGCCCGTCAGTCACCACCACATCGCCCGGAGAAATTCCTTGCGCGATAGTCGACAGATTGGCTTGGCTAAAGGCAACGGTCACCGGCCGTACCTCTACTGTCTTGTCGGGTTTCACCGCGTATACAAAAGTTCCCTGTGGTCCGCGCTGAATGGCCGCCGCAGGAATTACAGTTGCATTCTTTTGTGTCTCCAGCAGCAGATGAGCGTTTACAAACTGGTTGGGCCACAGCGCGTTGTCTTTATTGTCAAATTGCGCCTTCAACCGGCCCGTTCCTGTGGTCTGGTCAATCTGGTTGTCAATGGTCAGGAGAGTGCCTGACGCCAGTTTTGTCTGATCGTCCCGGCTGTAAGCATCCACTTCCAGCGGCCCCTTCTTCATATGCTGAGCCACCGAAGGCAGGTTGTCCTCCGGCAAAGTAAAAATCACGGCGATGGGCTGCAGCTGTGTAATCACCAGGAGAGGATTCTGGTCGGAGCCATGAACCATGTTCCCGGGATCAATCAGCCTGAGTCCGATCCGTCCGCTGATTGGCGCCGTGATGCGGCTGTACACAATCTGCAGCTTTTGATTATCAATCTGCGCCTGGTCCGCCCGTACCGCACCTTCCAACTGATCCACCAACGCCTTTTGCGTGTCCACTTGCTGCTGCGGGATCACCCCGTCCTTGAGCAAACCCTGGTAGCGTTCTAAATTAATCTGGGCATCCTTGAGCTGCGCCTGGTCCCGAAAGAGTGTGGCCTGGGCCTGGGCCAAGGCGACCTCAAAGGGACGCGGATCGATCACTACCAGCAGATCGCCCTTGTTCACATACTGGCCTTCCTTGAACTGGACCTGCATCAGCTGCCCATCAACCCGGCTCTTCACACTTACAGTGTTAAAGGCGGTTACGGTGCCCAATCCCGAAAGGTACACTGGCATGTCGCGGAGCTGCGCCGTAGCCACACCCACGGGTACGGCTTGCGGTCCGGCGTTTGCTCTCGCGGACTTCGATTGAGCCCTGCCGCAGCCACCCAATGCCACCACTGCCGACAAGGAGCTGACTAGCAATAGGCCGCGTAGCCATATCCGCAGCCTTCCTCCATCTGTCAAGAGTCTCACTATGCAATTAAACACTTAGATTCCCTATAAGTTTGCCCCGGTTTGAGCAGTGGGATTGAACAGGCGTAGCTCTCCCTCGCCCCTAGGAGCTAGAGTAATGAGACGCGAAAAAGGCCTCTTCCGCTACTGATTTTTCGTAAGTTCTTGGTAAAGTCCCCAGGACTACGGCCGCGCAGGGTTCGGACTGGGCTAGGGATGTTATTTCTCAGCTTGCGAATTGGGCTTGCACTCGGTCGAGCAGATGGCTCGCGGCTTGGCCTGCCTCAACCGTGGAAAAGTCGCTACCCAATTCGACCGCAGGAATGCCGGCGCTGGAACTCCGGAAGGCCTCCGCTGCGCGTGGATTCGCCGCTGCCAAAAGAGCGGGATCCAGGATCACCAGGCCTGGCTTGGCCGCCTTCATTAGGATGAGTGAGTCTGCCAGGCTACAACTTGTCAGTGGGCTATATCCCGCTTGGCGCAGCACCTGCCGAAGATACGCTAGGACATCGGCTGACGGATGTACGCACAAAACCTTCTTCTCCGCTGCCTGTTGCCCTATCCCGGCGGTAGTCCCCCGATAGAAAGCGGAAATCGAATCCGATTCCGAGTCGTGGATATCGAATATGCAGTTCAGGCTGGTTAGCTTCAACGTCTTCCGTACTTCCGGAGTTACGTTGCACAGCTTCAAGTCGCCCCGAGCAGCGCGGAAGCTAGTGAGCAACCTGACCATGGCTCCCAGGCCACTGCTGTCGACAAATTGCACTTCGCCCAAGTGAAGGACAATATCCCGCTGGCCGGGAAGCAGACTCTTGACGTGATCAAGCAGGCTGCTGGCTTCGACCCCTTCCACAATTCGTCCGCTGCAAGTCACAATCGTGACCTCACCGACCCGACGATTTTTGAGCAATAGGGGCACTTGTCATCCTCGCAAGTACTGAGCTCATCAACACTGATTGGCACCGTCAGTGGAAGGCCGGCCCTCGTTCAGCCGGAGCAAATAGTACTCGCTTCCCGAACATCGGTCTACGCCCGATCTTTTGTGTCAACAAGATGAGCGAAAACACCATGGATTACCCCAGAAGGGACGGCTGTGCGGCCCGGCTCGGGACGCTGAGCCCCGCTACGTAATCACAATGTTCACCAACTTCTTCGGCACCACTACGACTCTTACGATCTTCTTTCCTTCCAGCGCCGATTGGGTCTTTGGATCCGCCAACGCCGACTGCCGCACCGTATCGTCAGTAGCTGACGCTGGAATCACAATCCGACTGCGCAGCTTGCCGTTGATCTGCACGGGAATTTCGATTTCTTCCTCTGCTGCCAGTTTGGGGTCGAACTCCGGCCATTTTTGCCGCAAGAGCGATCCCTTCTGCCCCAAGACCTCCCACAGTTCGTGCGCCAGGTAAGGAGCAAACGGGGCCAGCAACAGCACCAAACTCCGCTCGAGGTCAAACAAGAGTGCTTTCGGGACAGCGCCTTTCGCTATTGCCCCTTCCGCCGCATAGAGCTCATTCACCAGCTCCATGATCGCCGCCACGCAGGTATTGAAATGCCAGCGGCCTTGAAAGTCATCGCTCACGCGCTTAATGGTCTGGTGCAGTTTGCGCTGCAGATGCCGCGCTTCCCCAGAAAGGGGCCGGCCATCTGTTGCGACCGGTATGGCTCCCGCCCTGGCAAAGCGGGTCACGAATCGGTACACCCGGCCTAGAAAACGATGGACGCCCTCCACCCCGGCGTCCTGCCAATCCAGATCGCGGTCCGGAGGTGCGGCGAACAGCGTGTACATGCGGGTACTGTCAGCGCCATACCGTGCCACCATTTCGTCGGGGGCGACGGTATTCCCCAGACTCTTGGACATCTTGGCCCCACCCTTGATCACCATCCCTTGCGTAAACAGGCGTTCCACCGGCTCGGTCACGCTCACCAGACCCATGTCGTGCATAACCATAGTCCAGAAACGTGAGTAAATCAGGTGCAGGATGGCATGTTCCACTCCACCGATGTACTGGTCGATGGAAAACCAGTAGTCAGCGATCTGTTTGGCAAAGGGAGCCTTGTCGTCTCTAGAATCCGTATAGCGGTAAAAGTACCAGGAGGAATCGACAAAGGTATCCATCGTGTCGGTTTCCCGACGGGCCGGTCCGCCACACTTCGGGCAGGTTGTGTTGACGAACTCAGGCACCTTGGCTAATGGCGACCCGCCGGTCAGTGTGATCTCCACGTTGTCCGGCAACAACACGGGCAAGTCCTTCTCGGGCACTGACACAATTCCATCAGTCGGGCAATACACCATCGGAATAGGCGTTCCCCAATAACGCTGTCGAGAAATCCCCCAGTCCTTCAAGCGGTATGTCACGGCCGGCTTGCCAAAACCCTTCTCGGCCGCATATTCCGCCATTTTGCGGATCGCCTCTTCGTTGCCCATGCCGTCAAACGGGCCGGAGTTGATCAACAAGCTGTCTTTCGCAGTAAACGGCAAGAGTGAATGCGCCTCTTCCTCGCCTGATTCTGGCGGTTCTCCCTTACGCCGCGGCAAGATCACTATGCGGATCTCCAGCCCATATTTCTTGGCGAAATCGTAGTCACGGTCGTCATGCGCGGGAACGGACATAATCGCGCCCGTGCCATAGTCCATCAGCACGTAGTTGGCGACCCAGATCGGTACCCGCTCCTGGTTGAACGGATTGATGGCGTAACGGCCGGTAAATATGCCGTGCTTTTCGATCTCGCCAACGTCTCCAGCTTCTTTTGCCTTCCGCTGTTCGTTAAGCAGAAATTCGACGGTGGCCCGCAACTCGGGATCATGCGCCGTAAAGTCCGCCACCATGGGATGCTCGGGCGCCAGCTGCACCGACGTCGCTCCGTAGATCGTGTCGATGCGCGTAGTGAATACAGCGATGTTGTCGCCGGCCGGCCCGGCCGGACCATCCAGCTTGAAATCCACAAGAGCGCCTTCGCTACGGCCGATCCAGTTGCGTTGCATGGTCCGCACTTTTTCCGGCCACCCATCCAGCTTCTCCAAATCCTCCAGCAACTGCTGCGCGTAGTTGGTGGTGCGCAGGAACCACTGTTCCAGCTCGCGTTGCTCCACCGGCGTCTCTTCATGACGCCAGCAGCAGCCGTTGACTACCTGCTCGTTTGCCAAAACTGTCTGGCACTCCGGACACCAGTTCACTTTGCTCTTTTTGCGGTAAGCCAGGCCACGCTCGTAGAACCTTAGGAAGAACCATTGGTTCCAGCGGTAGTACTCCGGCAGACAGGTAGTGACTTCGGTGGACCAATCATAGGAGAAGCCCAGGCGCCTCATCTGCGCCTTCATGGCGGCAATATTGGCCAGCGTCCACTCTTTGGGAGGAGTATTGTTCTTTAGCGCCGCATTCTCTGCCGGCAAACCAAAAGAATCCCAACCCATGGGATGCAGCACGTTGTAGCCCTTCATCCACATATAGCGGGCCAGCGCATCGCCGATCGCGTAGTTACGCACGTGCCCCATGTGCAGTGCCCCCGAGGGATAGGGCAACATCTCCAACACGTAATATTTCTTTCGATCGGTGCCGCGCTCCGCCTTGTACAAGTCGGGGTCTGCCTGCCAGCGCGCCGACCACTTCTCCTCTATACGCTGCGGATCGTAACGGTATTCCTGCTTCTCAATCTGCACTTTGGATGAGCTACTCTCAGGCATTTTATGATTCCTGATCTCTCTACCAGTCAATTTTGAAATTTTTCCAGCATCATTGTGGCAAGAGGGCGCTCTATTGCAGCTCGGTAAGTCGGGTCTTGCCGCCGGCAGGTACGAACGAGATGATTCGGGTCTTCAAGATGCTTTCGATTTTACAACTTTCCCGGTGCTACCGCGCCGTTCTTGCAGTGACTTGTCCCGCACCAGCCTCTTCAATATTCCCACATTGCGACGATCGTCTCCCGGTTCATCGATCGGAGTCTCGGCAATGAATGCCGCATGCGCCGTTCGCTGATCGTTCAACAAGCGGCGAAATGGCTCCAGTCCAATCGTGCCCTCCCCTATGTGCTGGTGGCGATCTAAACGCGATCCCCGGGTCGTCTTGGCGTCATTGCAATGCCAGACTCGCACATTCTTCAAGCCCACGGTTGCGTCCAGCCGGGCTAGTGTGGCTTCAAACCCAGCTTGGCTGAGAATGTCATATCCCGCTACGTGCGTGTGACATGTATCGATGCAGACAGCCACCGGAACGATTCCATACAACTTTTGCCTCAACTCAGCTACCTGTTCGAACGACCCTCCTAGCGAGAATTCCGCTCCCGCAGTGTTTTCCAACAATATAGTCAGGTCTCTGCTCTCCAGATTCAGGCCGCGGGTAGCCTCAGCAATACTCGCTGCCACCTCTTCCAGTCCTGCTTCCCGGCTCATCCCGCGAAAAGAACCGGGATGCACCACTAGGTACTCAGCGTTCAGCAACAGAGACCGTAACACCTCTCCTCGAAAAGCCTCTACTGACATGCGATGGAATTCGGGGTTGACTGCCGCCAGGTTGATCAGGTAGTTGGCATGGACGACCAGCGGTTTCAGCTCATATTTTTCGCGCAATGCCGCTATCGCGGCTGCCTGCCGGACCGATATTTCGTAGGGCTTCCACTGGCGCGGGCTGGTGGAAAAGATCTGGAACGTGTTGCACCCCAGCCGATAAGCACGTTCGGCGGCCAGTTCCACCCCGCCGGCAGTGGATGTGTGGATTCCGATGCGTCGTGACGTGTACCACGGAGGCTCCTTGGGTGGCGGTTGCCGCAGCACGTCTCGTTCCTTAATTGCAAGCCTAACCATGCTTCGACTGTAGCATCCTGGGCTTTTCTTCGGATAGGGTTCCCGCTGAAACGTCAAAGGAAGGTCCTCCGCTCAAAGCTCAGAATTCCTCGCAATAAAGGCAACTGCGTTCATCCGCGAGATCTCTGCATCGCCTGGCTTTTATTTGACCCGGATGGCTACACCAAACGGCTGATTACCTCAGGGGCTTGGTGAAATACTGCAGTTCATTTGCGGGGACGCCAGAACCCAAGTAAACTGAGGCTTTCCGAGGTCTCTATGCTGGTCGTGATGAAGGCGCACGCCACCGACGAGGACGTGCGCGCGGTTTGCGAGCGGATTGAAAAACTTGGCTATCGCGCTCATCCTATCCCTGGGGCACAACGCACGGCGATCGGCATCACCGGTAACCAGGGTGTGGTAGAAGTCGGCGCGTTGGAAGAAATGGCTGGCGTGGCGGAGATCATTCCCGTCTCCAAGCCCTACAAGCTGGTCAGCCGCGACGTTAAGGACGACCGCAGCGTCATCCGTTTTGCCGGTACTGAAGCCAGCATCGGCGGCCCGGAACTGGCCGTGATCGCCGGTCCTTGTGCCATCGAAAATCGCGAGCAGGCCTTTGCCATTGCCGAACGCATAAGCCGCGCCGGAGCACGTTTTTTCCGCGGTGGCGCTTATAAGCCGCGCACCTCACCCTATTCCTTTCAGGGCCTGGGCCTCGATGGCCTGCGTATCATGGCCGAGATCCGCGATCAATTTGGCCTACTCATCGTCACCGAGGCCATCGATAACGAATCCCTCGATCTGGTCGACGAATACGCCGACGTCATCCAAATTGGCGCTCGCAACATGCAGAACTTCTCACTGCTCAAACGCGCCGGCCGTGCCCGCCACCCGGTGCTGCTCAAGCGCGGTATGTCCGCCACCTTGGAAGAACTCTTGATGGCGGCGGAATACATCATGAGCGAAGGCAATTACAACGTGATCCTGTGCGAGCGCGGAGTGCGCACCTTCGCCGACCACACTCGTAACACTCTAGATCTCAGTCTGGTTCCAGCCGTCCAGCGGCTAAGCCATCTGCCCATCGTTGTTGATCCGAGCCACGGTACCGGTAAACGCAACAAGGTGACGCCACTCTCTCGTGCAGCCGTGGCCGTGGGCGCCGACGGTCTGATCATCGAGGTTCACCACGATCCCGACCGCGCTCTCTCTGACGGCATGCAGTCCATCTTCCCCGATCAATTTGATCTTCTGATGAGCGAGATCCGGCAAATCGCGCCAATCGTTCATCGTTCTGTCGGCACTGCGCCAAGTTTGCCAAAAACAGTTTTACCGCAGGTGTCCCGGAGCTCGCGCTGAGCGCCAAAGCTGACCTGTATACTCTCAGAGCTTGATCGGCAAGATTACAACTCTGATATCACTGCTCGCCCTTGTTCTTTCAGGATGTCAGCGGCATCATCGAACGATCCCCGCTGGCTACCATGAATTCGCCTACGTCAGCAACGGCAAGAGTGACAGTGTCTCGGTGCTGGATCTGCTTGCATTTCGCAGTGTCAAAGTCCTGACGGTAGGACGCAATCCCACTGGTGTTCGCGCCAGCCTCACGCGAAATGAGGTGTATGTCGTCAATACCGAATCTAACAATGTCAGCGTGATCGATGCCGAACGAAACGAAGTGGTCGCTACGATTGGCGTTCATCGTGCGCCTTACTTCATCGATGTGAGCAAGGACGGCCGGCGCGGTTACATAGCCAATTCCGGATCTGCTAATGTGTCGGTTCTCGACCTCATTAATCGCAAATTGGTTGCCAACATCCGCGTGGGCGCTGCGCCCGGACTGGCGAAGGTTTCCCCAGACGGAAATGTGGTCGTGGTCTCCAATCGCGGCGACAACACCGTCTCGCTAATCGATGCCGGGACCCTTCAAGTCCGCGGCGCTATCGCAGTTTGCAAGCAGCCAGAAGACATCGCGATTCTTCCAGATTCGAGCAAGGCCTTCGTTGCCTGTACAGGATCCGATCAGGTGGCATCAATCGATTTGAAGTCTGCTCAGCTCCTGGCCGTGCTCGATGTCGGAAAAACACCCATCCACCTTGCCTTAAAGCCCGATGGCGGTGAGATCTTTGTCTGCAATTTTCATTCTTCCAGCGTGTCCGCAATCGAAACTACCGCGAATGAAATCGGCAACACCTTCCTGATCGGTAATAACCCGGTGCGGGCAGTGGTCAGCAGCGATAACTCTCTGCTCTATGTCGCCAACTTCGGATCAAATACCGTTTCAGTTTATGCCATCGACATGGGCAGGCTGGTGGGAACCATCCCGGTCGGAAGCCAACCCGATGGCCTGGCGCTCACTCCTGATGAGAACTTCCTACTGGCGCTCGACACCCAGTCCAACGACGTTGCGGTGGTACGAACGACCAAGCTTCCCACCGGTTCGAAGATCAGCGCTGAACGCGCCCTCTTCACTATGATTCCCGTAGGCGTCCAGCCGAATGCGATTGCTATCAAGGCATTTCAGACAGAGTGAGCGCTGAGGGCAATTGCCTGTCGTGTGATCTCCACTTGTTCAAAAAAAGAAGGGGCAGCAATTTGCCGCCCTTTGATCTAAGGCAGATCGTCTAGCGTGATACGGCCGCAAACAATGGCGATTGCAGCAGGGACTGGAATTGCTTGTCATCAGTCTTGAAATGCAGCCGCAGCAAGGAACTGTCGGAATCGACGGTGACGTTATCCAGCGCCACTTTTTCAACCGAGCTGGCGGTCATTTTCTTGTAGAGTACACCCGCCTTGATCAAGGACGAGAGGGTTGCGGCTGTCATGTTGTCGGAGGTGAGCACACCCAGATCGAAGTTGACCCCGCCGGTGAAATCCATTGTGTAACGGGAACCCAGCAGGCGCTTCTTTACCGCGTTGTAATCCGTCAGCTGCGCCGCATCGCCCAGGGTGGAGCGCATCATGTTCTGGGTTCCCACCGCATCCAGTACACTCCACACATCGCCTGACTCCACGCTGGCGATCATGTCGCTAATCTCCGGGTTGCTGCTCAGGTTGTCGGCCTCCCCATCGCGCGCATCCAGCGCGCTCTTCACAGCAGTCCGTTCCCCAAAGAGCATGGTGTAAGCATCTAGGAAAGTCATTGCCATGCCATTGCTCATTGGATAAATGCGCGAGGTGCGGTACTTCTCGGGCGTGATCTTCTTGAGCTTTATCCGCTGCAGCAGTTTGCTGCTGGGAATCGGCCCCTGCGCGATGCCCACCAGATGAGGCGTGGCGTTATCTTTGACTCGGAAGGCGGCAAACACCAACTGCTCGACATCCTGGTCCGGATTCAATCCAAAACTTCTCAGCGAAGCTTCGAATTGCTTGAGATTATCAGGCAGCACGCGTTCCTTTAGCGCCATCGCGGTGGGCGAATTGTGCAGCGCGCGGTAATCCACTGAAATAATCTGTTGGATGCGCGCCGGAATGACGGTTCGCGTGGAAGTACCCATAGCAGCCCCGAAACTCAGGCTTCCGCTCAGCAATAGCGCGAAGAGATACCCAAAACGCCTCATACGACCTCTCAGGTGCTGGTACAGACTAAGATGCGGTTTCCTGTCTAGCGGAGAGATTGCAGAAACATTCTATCCGAAATTGGGTATGGATTTTAGGACTGATTCCTCGAAGCGAACCCGTCCGGACATGCCCGCATGGACCCGCGCGCAGCTTGGCGTACAAGCTTCCATTGCCAAGATTAAGCCGAGGAGCGCCAAAATTGCCCGTCTAGCTGGTGAGCGCTGCCACTTTGTTTCGAACCTCTTTTACGAAGGCCTCGTCTTCCAACTCTCCCAGATTGATCTCAACATTTGCCAACGCTCCCTTCACGGCAGCCTCGGCGAGCGCCTTGGCTACCGTCAAGTCGGAAGACATCTTGGGGTTCGTGATCGGGCCCAATTTCACAGCGATCTCAACCACTTCCCGTGCTTGCTGCGCCACTTTCAAGGGGACGCTGGTTGCGCCTTTCAAGGCATCTGTAATCACGCCGGTCTCGTTTCCAGATTCTCGCGCCTGTTTGAAGGCCTTGACTACATTGTCGTAAGAGGCAGCATCCGCATCTATGGCAGCTTTCAACTCCTCGCGCAGCCATGAAAGCCGCGCGATGGCTTCGCTTAGCTCGCGCTCATTCTGTACATAATTCTTCTTCCCCCGCGACATGGCTGCCACCATGTGCGCCAGTCCAGCGGCCATCGCGCCTGCCGCTGCGGCGGCGCTGCCTCCTCCCGGTGTCGCAGTAGGAGCTGCCAGTTGCTCCACGAACGGCTCAACCCCTGCGCGCAAGCCCCCCACTGCCATTTTTCCACCCATGATCGCGGCCAGCCGGTTTTCCAGAATCAGAGAGGAATCAAAGTTCTCTACCTGCAGGAACCATTCAGCCGCATCTTCCAGGGCTTTCTTGGGGATCAGGCCGACAATCTCACTGCTTACCGGAGCCACGCCGTACCGCGCAGCTTCCCTGCGCACGAATTCAAAGACGCGGCCAATCGGAGTCTGGTCAAAATCGGTTAGGTTCATCGAGACTTGCGCCAGCCCACGTACCAAGAAACCCGCCCCCTTCACATAACGCAAACCACCGGACGAGAACCGCACTGCCTTCGCCACTTTCTTCGCTATCTCAACATCGGGCGTGTTCAGGAAAACGTTATAAGCGATAAGAAACTTCCGCGCTCCCACCACTGTCGCTCCAGCCGTCGGATGCACGCGGGCTTCGCCCACATCTGGTTTCCGCACTGGATTGGTGGCGATTTCATCGCGAATACCTTCAAATTGCCCGCGCCTGATATTCTCGAGATTCTGCCGCTCCGGCGTGGTTGCCGCCGCTTCGTAGAAATAAACCGGAATCTGATAACGCTTCCAGATCTCGTCGCCCACGCCTCGAGCGATTTGCACGCAATCTTCCAGACTCACGCCTTCAATCGGAATAAAGGGCACGACGTCGGCCGCCCCCATGCGGGGATGCGCCCCCTGGTGGCGATTGAGATCGATCAACTCGGCGGCTTTCCCAACCCCGCGGATGGCTGCCTCTGCGATAGCCACGCGGTCGCCCGCAAGCGTGATCACGCAGCGGTTGTGATCGGCGTCCATTTCTCGGTCCAACAGATAAACGCCTGGCACCTTCATGGCTGCAACAATTGCATCCACTTTGCCGGCGTCGCGGCCTTCGGAAAAATTGGGGACGCATTCAACAATGGTGGACATGTCTGACCGACGCTCTAACAAATCAGAATCTTACTTGAACCAGGTATATCCCACACGAAACTGCATGGTGGCATTGATTCCCGGATTGTGGTCTCCCATGCTGGCATTGGAAATATGGGTGATATGAACTGACAGATCTACTGCCTGCCGATTGGAGCGCATAACGTAAATCCCAAATGCTCCTCCTGGCAGAAAATTCACCCGCGACGTATCCCCAGGCGGCACCTCCTTGGTAGTGAACAGAACTCCGCCCTCGGCTTCAAAATGAGGAATAATCCGCGGATTGGCGGTCCAATTCCATTTAAGCACTATGGGATTGAATGCCCCGCCGTAGATCCATTCACTCGGTCCGGACGTGTAAAACAAAGACTGCCGGACTTCGTAAATAGGCATCAGATCGGCAGCCCATTCAAACGTCCCCCGAAATCCGCCGGTGCCGATCTCGTTGGTCAGCACGCGGCCGATGCGGGCGCCTGCACTAATGAATTTGAACTCCGATGCACTGCCAAGCCCTGTGCCACCGCCGACCCAGGGTCCAAATTCCCAGACCGGTTGATGCAGCGGACTCTCTGCCGAATTTTGTGCTTTCCCGCACGGATTTGCGATCAACAGCAACAGGACAATCCCGGCAATCCTCATCGACCCTCTGCTAATCTCTTGCTGACCAGATAAAGAATGTATCAGGCGAGCACGATAGGAATCGAGTCCTACTCGCATCCAGCTGACAAAAGAAAAGGCCGCCACTTCGGCGGCCCACTGTCGAATTCGGTCGAAGCCTACCCGGCCACTTCCTCCAGTTGCTTGATGTCCACGTCGAAGTTCGACCACACGTGCTGCACATCATCATGATCGTCTAAGGCCTCAATCAGGCGGATCATCGTGTTGGCGGCCTGGCCCTCCAGTTTGATGTAATTCTGCGGCACCATCCCAACTTCTGCAGTAGTCGGGGTAATTTTAGCTTTCTTGATCGCCTCCAAAACGCTTTCAAAACTCGAGGGATCGGTCAGGACTTCCCAGGTCTCCCCGTCGTCCTTCAAGTCCTCGCCGCCATTCTCCAGCACGATGTTCATCAGATCGTCTTCTTTGGCCGCAGATTTCGGAACGACAATGTCACCCTTCTTGTGGAACATCCAGGCCACCGCACCAGCTTCGGCCATGTTGCCACCGTTCTTGGTAAAAACATGGCGAATCTCACTCACGGTGCGATTGCGGTTATCGCTGGAGATCTCCACCAGCAACGCCACGCCACCCGGGCCATATCCCTCAAGTGTGAATTCTTCGTAAGAGACGCCAGGCAGCTCGCCGGTTCCGCGCTGTATGGCCCGTTTGATATTGTCTGCGGGCATATTCTCCGCCTTGGCATCGGCCACCGCCTTGCGCAGACGGGGGTTCTTGTCGGGATCACCGCCGCTCTTGGCTGCAATGGTGATTTCCTTAATTAGGCGAGTAAAAATCTTGCCGCGCTTGGCGTCCAAAGCGCCCTTTTTATGCTTAATGGTGGCCCACTTTGAATGGCCAGACATAGTGCGACCTCGTTACGTAATCGATAACTTGAGGGAGTCTGATTCGAGAAGCCGGCGAGCGCCGTTCATGATGCGCCCCGATCTTGGCTGCCAGAAACCGACCGAACCAGCTGATGATTATACCATTTGGACAGTGCTTGTTCCTCGATCGGATATCGTCAGAGACCACTCGAAATACCGTCGGATCGCTGACTGCGACAAAAGACTGTGCTTAGGCGGCATTCGCCAGCGCCGCATCTTCGGCGGCATAAGGAGAATTCGCATCCGTGTCCCCGCTTGTTTTGCACTGAACTCCGGGCCTACCGAAGGGGGGCATGCTGAGCCCGGTTGTCGGGCGAAGCATCCATGTTTTTCCTTCACCCAAAATCCCTACTGTGCCGCACTCTCCCGCTTTTTCGCCCGATAGGTAAAGAACACCGCCAGCAGAGGGGCTGAGATGAGCACTCCCCAAAAGCCTAGAAATAGTCCCAGAACGATGGGAACGGTGAGCGAGGCCCAGATGGGCACCTTTGCCGTCCGCTTCATGATCACCGGCTGCAATACGAGTCCGTCCACCACAACCACCACGGCATACAGGATCAGCAGGTAGAGCAGTTTCTGCCAGTTGCCACTGAAAACGCCCGTCAGGCCTGCAACTGTGGCTGGTCCGATTATGGTAAGCACACCACCCACATTAGGCACGAACTGGAACAAACCTCCCAGAATCGCCCACAGCGGAGCCCAGGGGATTCGAATGATGGATAATCCCACCAGCCATAACCCAGCCACTGCCAAAGCGTCATAGGTTTGCGCGATCAGCCAGCGCTTTAGTGCGCCTCCGGTGATATGAACGTGTTCCCAGAACTCCATGCGATCTATGATGCCTTATTGGGGCAGTCAGAAGGGCAAGGAAGTTACGCTCGGATGGCCCGGTTCACAAGCCCAGCTCAGCCTTGTCATTCAGCCCAAGGGCGGGGAATATGCTCTTGCCGATCGCGTCAGCTGTGGTTTTGTTGCACAACGGAAGAGAGTTCGCTTCGCACCTGCGCGAGCATTGTGGCGTCTCCTCCACTCGCGGCATTGAGCCAGCTTTCGATCGTATTAGCGAGTGTTTGCGCCGCTCCTACTGCACTAGCTAAGTTCTGCCCCTTGTCCTTAGCCTTCTGAGTGGCCGCATACAGTATGTAAGTCTTTGCCGCGGCAGCGTCGCGAATCAACGAGGAAAACGGAATATCGGGTTCCAGGAAAGCCTTCACTTCCGGCGCCGACAACGGAACTGGAAGCGTCCCGAAAGTCAGGTTAATCGGGCCAATGCTCGGTTTCGATTTCTCGAGGTGCGCCAGTCCTGCCTCGATCTGCTTGATGCAGAGATCCAGGCTGCGACGGACCGGCTCCGGCAGTTGCGGACTCGGGTTGAAGCCATTAGCCGGCTTCTTCGACGCACTCTCTGCGGGTTCCTGGGCGTCAAGATCGTGCCCCGCGGAAGCATCCTCGATAGCAGGACTCCCAGCCGAGCCGTTGATAGCGGAAGTATTCTCAGCAGAATGATCTTCTACAGAAGCCTTCTCTACCGCAGTCGTCTGAACCGCTTTCCCTAGCTGTTCCAAGGCAGCATCCGTCGTACCCAGTGGCAGGTTCGGTATTTCCGGCCGCAGTTCAAGCTCCGCTTTAAGAACTTCGATTTCGCTTTCGAGCGTTCTAACCTTTTCCGCGAGCTCTGCTTGACGCGCCTCTGCCGAGACCAAGGTCGCCTGCAACTGCGACGCCTTCTGCTCCCAGGCTGCCTCTAGCATGCGGCGGACTGCGGCAGTGTCCATTACCGGGCCGCTACCATCTTCGCTAGCGCCGGCTGATTTCGCTTCCGAGTTAGTGTTCATGACCCCTGATTCCTCCGCGGATCCCCTGGCAGCCGATTCCGCTTTCCGCACGGCTCGCGTCACGGCCTTCTTCAGCGCCAGCACCTGAGCATACGGCGTCTCCGTGCCATATTCGGACACGCGTGGTGCCTGCCAGCGCTGGCAGATTTCCTTTACGCTGGAGATCGGTTCAATCGCGGACAAGTTTGCTGCCGTGCAATCTACGCACTCTTCCCCCATCATCGCCAGCTGATCAAGATCAGCTTCGATTGCCGCCAGGTCGCTCTTCATCAGCTCTGAGCAGCGGCGGCGCAGCAGGTAGTTGAGACGCGTGCAGGCCACCAGGTTTGCTGGTAGCAGGTATTCATTGCCTAATCCCGCCTTGAAGGACCTCGCGCGATCCATGATCGCCCGCTCCTTCAACTCCTCCAGACTCTTGGACTCGGCTAAGGCCGTGACCAGATCCTCCAGCTTCGGGTTTTGCTCCAGTTCGCTTCGTGGAACTCTCCCGATGATCGGCAGCAATACCTCGGCCACGTCGGCCAGCGATACCTCTCGCGTATGAAATTCCTTTGGCGCTTGCGCTCCGAAGTAATGTGCTAGCAGAAAGTCGATCTTGCCGCGATCCGCCGCACTCTTTACCCGCTTGTCCAGATAGCGGCCCAGCAGGACACGTATTTTTTCGCTGGAATCTCCCAATGCCGAACTCTGCGTCAATAGGCGGAGCTGGTAGGTTTGAACGCTCTGGTCGAGGCGATCCATCCACTGCTCGACCTGCGGCAAAGCCCGTGCCGCCGCTGACGCATCGTGCGCGGGTGCGGGCTCCAGACCGAAGTGGTCGGCAAATTGGGTGTAGATCGAAAGCAACTTAGCCAGATCAGCCGGCACGGCACTCTCAGGGGCGCGGGTTAGCGTCGCACTCATGGGGACTCTCTCACACCACAACCGTTATGTGCGCTCGGGCGCACCGATCCCCATCGGGACCGTGCCGTTTAGTTTTGTTCCTCAGAAGGATCCAGGCAAGTTACAAAGGGGAAAGGCAGGGTAACCGGACAAGCGCAGCCAGCCAGGCCAGGGAAAAACCGGCCGAAAGGACGTGATTTCTGCCTAAGTCCGTCTCTCGGCCGGTGGAATTCCTCTACAAATGGAACAAGGCATTGGCTCCAACTACCAGGCCCAGGGTTACAACCGCGATTGCGATCTCTCCCAGAGCGCCCACCACAAACGGCCGTAGCCCCTGCTTGCGCATCTCCCGAAAGTTGGTCCGCAAGCCCACGCCGGCGAAGGTCAGCAGAAATGCCCATCGTGATAGGTTCGCCAAATTACCGAGCTGTGCCTTATTAAACGCGTGATACGTAGCGAGAACCGAAATCAGAAGAAAGCCCAGAACAAACTTGGGAAACTTCTGCCATAGGAACCAGCCCTTGTTTCGCACTTGCCTGGCCTGCCCAAGTCCTGCCCAGTAGATAGCGTAGGCCAGCACCACAAATCCGATCATGGCATTGCGTGTGGTTTTTGCCAGGACCGCGATCTTGCTGGCAGTATCCGAATAAAGCGCACCGGCGGCGGTGGCTTCGGCAGTATTGTCGACTGCTAACCCGGCCCACATGCCATATGCGTGATCGCTCATGTGCAAGCTGTGCCCGATCAGCGGAAACGTGAATAGCGCTAGCGCTCCTAATGCCAGGATGGCGGCAATCGCCAACGAGGAATCCTCGTCGTCTGCATCGATCGCGCCTCTGGTCGCGATGATTGCTGATACTCCGCACACCGCCGAGCCCACCGCCAATAGCGAAGTCAGCTTAGGACGAAGCTTAAATGCCTTCCCCAAAAGGGTCATGAGCGTGATCGCAACCACCAGCTCGATCCCCACCAACGCCAGACTGATACCACCCAGCCTCGCGACATCTCCCAGCAGGAACCTGGATCCCAGCAGCACGATGCCCGCCTTCAGCCAGAATTCGTAAGTTGCGATCCCAGGCCGAAAAAATTCCGGAATGGTCAGGGTGTTCGAAATCACTAACCCGATCGCGATCGCCCAGAGCACGTACTCGATGTTGGGCACGGTCAGGTGATGGGCTTTGGAATAGGTATTGATCGTCTGCTCCAGCACTTTTCCGGCATAGCCGATTGCGCCCAGCAGCAGCACCCCCGGCAACAGGCGCAGCACCTTCCAAGTGGAACTGAGTGGTTCTACTCGCGGTAAAGCAATGGACCCGGCCATAAATATCTCCCCCTGTATTTTTCTGCCCCATTTACCAGGGCACGTGCTTCAAGATTCCCGCTCGCACCAGTACCGCTGAAGCCAACGCAATCAGCACTGCCCAGGCATCCAGTGAAAGACGGAACTTCGACTTGCTACCTGCCTCTGTTTGTGCACTCATGACCCCTCCTTGTTAAATTGCACTGCTTAAATCCTGGAGCACCGGGCGGGATTCGAACCCGCGAATAGCGGTTTTGCAGACCACCGTGTTTGCCTCTTCACCACCGGTGCCCTCAAACTTCAAATCGCGGGAGAGACAGTTCTCGCTGCAACTCTGGCCGCGTCATCATCGAACGGAACTCTTCCACCGACCCCGCCACCCAGCCCACGATCAACACCGCAGGAGCGGGGGGCGTGGCAATCCTCAACAAATCCCCCAGATTCGTAAAACGGACCTGCTCATTGCTACGGCTGGCCGATGACACCACCACGCACGGGGTCTGCGTCTCAAGCCCAGCCTCCATTAGCAATTCTGCAATTTTCAGGTAGTCCTTACCCGGCATGTAGACGACGAGCGTCGTGTCGCCGCGCGCCAGCCTTAGCCAGTCACCTCCCAGGTTCTCCACTCCCCGATGGCCCGTAGTAATGAGGAGACTCGAAGCGCAACGCCGATCGGTGAGTGAAATTCCCGCTGCGGCTGCTGCCCCACTTGCAGCCGTGACCCCAGGAACGACTTCGTATTTCACTCCCGCTTCGCGAAGCGCTTCGATCTCCTCGCCCGCACGGCCGAAGACCAGTGGATCTCCGCCCTTCAACCTCACTACGGTTCGATCCGTCTCTGCAAACGAAATCAGCAGTCCGTTGATTTCGTCCTGAGTCAGCAGTTTGAGCCCGCAGCGCTTGCCGACATCGATCACCCTTGCGACAGGCGAGATAAGCTCCAACACTTCACTGCTGACCAAGGAATCGTGCAGCACGACGTTCGCCTGCTGCAGCACCCGCGTAGCTTTCACTGTAAGCAGCTCCACATTGCCCGGCCCGGCGCCCACCAGATACACAGTTCCTCTCATTGCGTCCCTTCCTGCACTTGATGATGAGATTTGCAGCTGGCAAAGGTCTCGAAGCTCGTGTGGCTGGCAACACGATGCAGAATTTTCTTTCGTTCCTCAGAATTCATCTGGCTGGCAAACAGGTTGTGCCTGACCGCGCCGAGCCAATCCAGCCATGCACCATATTCCTCGCCAAATTGCGCTTCTAACTGCTTTCGGAGCCGCTGCGCCAGGGCTGGACTCAGGCCTGCAGTGGAAATTGCGATCTGCAGCTTGCCCCGCCTCACCACTGCCGGATAGTAGAA
Organism: Terriglobales bacterium; assembly: GCA_035624455.1. Lineage (NCBI taxonomy): Bacteria > Pseudomonadati > Acidobacteriota > Terriglobia > Terriglobales > Terriglobales bacterium. The sequence goes on along the minus strand of DASPRM010000139.1, from coordinate 40,568 downwards.
GTGGCAATGATCGGGATCATCTACGGCATTGCAGAGCACGCCTTTCTCTTGCGCAACCTGGAATACAGCCTCGTTTACTGATCGCTCGTCGGTAGCGGCGATCACCATGAACGCCCCGTTTAAATCAGCAGGCTCAAATGTCCCCTGACGCCAGCCGATCCGGCCCCGAGCGATGATCTTCGCGATCCCCGGTGTCAATTCAGGCGCGACTAGCCGCAGGCGAGCTCCAGCCGACAGCAATCCCTCCAGCTTGGATTCGGCGATCGCGCCGCCGCCGATCACCACGACCTCGCGACCCTCAAGCTTCAGAAAAATCGGAAACAGGTTCATGCTCATATTCGAGTTATCCCTCGATTCCGGGCGGGACTGTGCCCATTGCCATATCCCGTGCGACCGCAGCAATCAGACCTCCTGCCAGGAAAGTTCGCAGTTCGTCATTGGTGTGCCTGGCAAAAAACTGCCGCAGATTCTCGCCCTCGTGCCGCAGCGCCTGATAGCTACTCAGCAGGCGTTCCATTGCGTCCGGAACCTCTGAAGCGAGGCAGCGATATCCAACCGCACGCGCTATCGACTGCTGCTTACCCACTGCCCCGCCGACACAGAAGTAATAGGCATCCACCAGCTGACCATTCACCTTGATCTTCTTTCCCTCCAGACCGATGTCCGCGATCCAGTGCTGTCCGCAACTGTTCGGGCAGCCCGTGACGTTCAGCTTTAACTGCTGATCGAAGCCAGGTAGTCGTTCTTCCAGTTCTTCTACCAACCACCGCGTAAAACTCTTGGTCTCGGTGATCGCCAATTTGCAGAACTCCGACCCCGTGCAGGCAATCGCGCCCCGCCAGAACGGCGACGCGCTCGTTCGCAGCCCAATTGCTTCCAACTCCCGCGCCAGCGCCTCCGCCCGTTCCTTGCGCACATTCACGATCACCAGGTTTTGCATGTTGGTGGTTCGCAGCTCACCTGCCGCAAAGCCTTCGGCCAACTCTGCGGCAGCCAACAACTGCTCGGCTGAAATTCTCCCGCGCAGCACCGCAGCCCCTATGTAGGAATACCCATGCTGCTTTTGCGGATGAATTCCCACGTGGTCCCGATAGACGTCCAACGGAGGCTCTTCCAGTTCCGCGGGATCCAGCTTGAATCCGATTCGGCTGTGCAACTCTTGCAGGAAGCTCTGCGCTGTCCAACCGTGCTTCAGGAAAAGGAACTTCAGACGAGCCTGCTCTCGGCTGGTGCGCAACATCGAGCTGTCACGAAAAATCTCCGCAATCCCCTTCACCACCGCCTGGACCTGATTCCAGGCAACAAAAGCATTCAAGCGCTGGGCAAAGTACGGATCTGTTGAGAGCCCGCCTCCCACCCGCAGCGAAAAACCGACCTCCTCGCTGCCGTTTCGTGTGCGAGAGATTGCGGTCAATCCAATGTCATTAATCTCTGGATAGGAGCACCATACCCGGCAGCCGGTGATGCTGATCTTGAATTTCCGTGGGAGGTTGTAGAATTCCGAGTTGCCAACGAAAAAGCGATTCACGTCCAACGCCAGTGGCGACGCATCGCAGATTTCATCAGCATCAATTCCAGCCAGGGGGCAGCCAGTAATGTTGCGCGTGTCATCGCCACAGGAGCCCATCGTGGTCAGTCCGGCCCGCCATAGTTGCTCCAGCAGATCGGGGAGATCCTCAATTCGAACCCAGTGCAGCTGAATATTCTGTCGAACGGTGATGTCGGCGACTCCCCTTGCATATTTCGCTGCCAGATCGGCGATGGTGCGCAATTGATGGCTCCGGAGCAAGCCATTGGGAATCCGAATCCGCACCATGAAATAGGGAAGCGCTTTGCCTTCCCCGCCTGTTCCGCCTACCGCTCCAACACCGTCGCCCTGAGTGTACACACCCCAGAATCGGAAATAGGTCCCCAGCCACTCCGGAGGGATTGACTGCCATCCCTGGCGGGCGAATTCCCGGATTTCGTGCAGGCTCTCCCACGCATTTTTGGCGCGTTTGAGCCGCTCGATCCTCGCGGCTTTTGTCTCTTTGGTAGCTTCCGGCATAAGTTCAGTCCCAAAAACAAAAAGGCCCACGTGCTTTACTTCTAGCGCGTGGGCCTCTTTGCAACTTTTTAGTCTAAGGAATGACTACTCGAGTCTCCTCCCAGCGCCAGAAGATGGGGTCGTACAACAACACGTATTGCACGCGACTCCAGAACCCACAATCTGGCACGAGGAAATCATAAAGTGATCTAGAGCCTAGCCCGGATTATTCACGTCCGTCAATCACCCAGCGGGTTAAAAATCTCGATAATTGCGATTCAAAAGCGCGATAGATCGAATCCAAGCTATTGTCAGTGGATGTAAACCTCCGCCCCCTGGATTCGTCAATTTTGGTGTAGGAGACAAAAGGGTTGGCCGACATCGTCACCGGAATGTTGCCCATCGAGGCCGTACCGGATGCTAAGTCTCTCGCAGAGCAGGACTTCAACCAGATCGTCCGCCTCCATCAGCGGCGCATCTACCGGATTCTGCTGTGCGTGCTGAAGGATCCGGACGCGGCCGACAATCTCACTCAGGAATGCTTCCTGCGGGCTTACCGGAAGCGTGCCAGCTTCCGCGGAGAAGCTGCGGTCGAGACCTGGCTGACCAGAATCGCCATCAACCTGACTCGCGATTACTTCCGCAGCAAGCGTCGCGGCTTCTGGCAAAAACTGTTTCACGCGCCAGACCGGCAAGAGTTGAGTGATATCGCCGAGCAAATACCCGATGGCAAGCTTTCGTCGGAAGCACAACTCGTGGAGCGGGAGCGGGTAGCGGCCATCTGGAAAGCCGCCAACCGCTTATCTCCTAATCAACGTGAAGTCTTCCTGCTGCGCTTTGCCGAAGATATGACTCTGCAGGAAATTGCCGCCACCCTCGACGTTGAAATTGGAACCGTTAAGGCGCATCTCTCTCGCGCCCTGAGTGGCATCCGAACCCGGCTAAAAGGAGCAGGTCAGTGAATCCCCATCTGAGTGAATTTGAGTTGAACGCATCGCTGTGGGAGGAGCCATCCGGCAGCGTTGCCGGCCACCTCGCATCTTGCGCCGATTGCCGCCGTGAGCGCGACCTGATCGCAGCACCGCTCGCGGCTTTCCGCGACGACTCACAGCAGCTTGCTGCCCGCGATGAGTTCTTCTGGTCCGCGCAGCGCGCGCGCATTGAAAGCCAGATTGCCGCACGCTCAAGCCAAGGCATTCCAGGTCTGGCCTGGAGCATGGTCGTAGGTTTGATTGTTCTTGGGGTGTTTCTTCTGAAACCCGCGAAGCCCCCAGCTGTTCCGGCGCCCACGTACAGCCAATCCATTCGTAGTCAGGACCAGGATTTCGCCTTGCTTGTGGAAGTGGAACATACCGTAAACAGCCAGGTGCCCGATGCCCTGGCCCCAGCAACCCTTTTGGCGTACGAGATGAATCGTACTGCCCTGACAAAGTCCAAATAGCACTCTCTGGAGGAGAACGCTATGCAAATCAAATTCGCTTGGTTTTGGCTGCTTGTTATTCCTAATCTAATGCTCGCCCAAGTCTCGGTCACCACTGGCGGCCCAATCGGCGGAGCCGTCGGCGGTGTGGCAGTTTCCGGCGGCCCGATGGGCGGCGGCAACGTCATGTTTTACAAGGGAGAGCTCGGCAACTGGTGGAAAAACTCCGAAATCGTGAGCAAGCTGCATCTGACTGACAATCAGATCAAGCAACTCGAAGACAGTTTCTACCAGCATCGCCTTAAGCTGATCGACTATGGCGCCGAAACTCAAAAACAGGATTTGAAGCTGGAGCAGTTGATGCATGCAGATTATCCCGACGAGAAACAGGTGACCGCGCAGGTCGACCAGCTGCTCGCCGCGCGAGGCAAACTGGAGCGCGAGTTCACGCTTATGACTCTCGACTTCCGCAAGGTCCTCAGCCTGGAGCAGTGGAAGCAGTTACAAGCCATCCACACCCGAACCCAACAAATGTTTATTAGAAGGGTTGGGCCACCAGGCTCGATGACAGCACCGTTCCCACCCGGTGTTCCGCCTCCACCACCATCCCTGGACCTGGATGGCCCCGAACCACCCCCCAGGTAATTTCCGATTCCGGGTAGCGCGGACGTGTGTGCGCGGACGCTCCTGTCCGCGCTCCCGTGTTTTCCTAGGTGTCGGGAGGGCCTCCTGACCGCATGCTAGACTGGCATCATGAAATTCGGCGTGATCAGGTTCCCCGGCTCCAACTGCGATCACGATCCCTACTGGGTTCTCGAGTCGGTCGCTCACCAACCCGTCACTTTTCTCTGGCACGAGTCTCATGATCTGGAAAACTGCGACGTGGTCATCATTCCCGGCGGTTTCGCCTACGGTGACTACTTGCGCACCGGCGCCATCGCCCGCTTCTCGCCCGTGATGGAGTCAGTCAAGAAATTTGCCGATAGCGGTGGAATAGTCCTCGGCATCTGCAACGGCTTCCAAATTCTTTGCGAGTCTCACATGTTGCCGGGCGCGCTCTTGGTGAATGCGGGGCTAAAGTACGTGTGCCGAGCTGTGCATGTCCGCGTTGAAAACCCTGACACCCCGTTCACCAACTCGTGCAAAGAGGGTGAGGTACTTCAGATCCCGATCGGCCATATGGAAGGAAACTACTTCTGCAACGAGGAGACCTTGCGCGCACTGCGCAGGCGGATCGTCTTTCGCTACTGCACCGAACAGGGCGAGGTCACAACGGCAGCCAATCCCAACGGATCACTCGATAACATTGCGGGGATTTGCAACGAAGGTCGCAACGTTCTCGGCATGATGCCCCATCCCGAACGCTCCAGCGAGGGCCTACTGGGTGGCACCGACGGCTTCAAAGTGTTTCAGTCGCTGGTAGGTGTGATGGCGGCCCGCTAGCCCGATTCTCCCATCAAAGAACCTGAGGCGCCCCCGTTCAAGCGAAGCTTGGGCGGGGTAGTTCTTGATGCGGGGTTCACGCCTGCTTCTGGGCCTTAAATGGGGAGTTCAAAACACAGTCTCAACTGCCACCGGCACTCGGCTCACGCTGCCACTTGCACCGTCTCCACGCTCTCGTGGAACTCGACCCCCGCTGCCTTCATTTCCGCCAGCGCCTTGTTCGTCGTCTCCGGTTCGACACCCGCGACCGCATCGAGCACCAGGTGCACACGGAAGCCGGCTTCGGCCGCATCGAGCGCTGTAGCGCGCACGCAGTAGTCTGTAGTGAGCCCGCAGACAACAACAGTGTTGAGGGCTTTTTTCTTCAAGACCTGTTCCAGGCTTTCGCCTGCTGCGTTGACCGCCTCAAATCCCGAATAGCCGTCCCGGTGCGGGTGCTGTCCTTTGCGCAACACTTCATGATGCTTTCCCAGCGTGCCCGGCTTGTGCAATTCCCGAACCAGTTCTGCGCCCACACTTCCTTGTATGCAGTGCACTGGCCAGGGGCCTCCGTGCTGGCGGAATTGAGAATGTTTCGGCGGATGCCAATCCATCGTGTACACGACGAATGCGTCTTCTCCCAGGCGTTCGATAAGCCGGTTTATGCGCGGCACAACCTTCTTGCCACCCTTCACAGCTAGTGCGCCGCCCTCGACAAAATCATTTTGTACATCGATGACGAGCAAGCCAACCATCGCACGCAGTCCTTAGGGGCAAAACGCTTCTTTATTGACCACGAACGGCATTTTGCAGGGATCACCATTGTGATTGCCCTCGAGTACATCGATGAGTGCCTGCACCGTTCGCCCCGCCATGCCTTTGTCGGGATCGATGGACAAGCGGGTAATTCTGCCGGCGCTGGCGAAGTGCGAAAACAGTCGGCAGCGGTCTTCCAGCGCGGGATCGCGCAGCGGAGAATCCGCCGCTAACGGCTCCTTTTCGAAGACATCCAACGCCGCGCCTCCAATCCACTTCTCTTTCAATGCTAGCGCCAGCGCAGCTTCGTCAACGACAGGTCCACGTGAAGTATTCACCAGATAGGCCGTCGGCTTCATGAGTTTCAGGGTTCGTTCATTGAACAGGTGGAACGTGGGAGTCGCTGACTCGCCCTGCCGCAGCAAAGGAACATGCACGCTGACAAAATCTGCCTGGCGAAGCGCTTCTTCGAACGCCACGTACTTGATCCAGCTCTTATCCTTCTGAATACCATGAGCGTGACGGAAATCCATCAAATCCTGGATGGCTTCGACGAACCGATGATTTTGATAGACCGGGTCATAGCAGAGGATGTTCATGTCGAACCCGGTGCACTTCTTGATCATCGCCAGTCCAATTCGTCCTGTGCCGATCACAGCGATGGCTTTGCCAGTGACCTCGTCTCCAAGAAATGGCAGGAACGGATGCCAATACCCCCACTTGTTTTCACGCACCAGCCTCTCGCTGCTCCACAGCTTACGTGCCAGAGCCCCCATGATGAAGAAGGCGAATTCGGCGGTCGCCTCCGTCAGAACGTCGGGAGTGTGCGTGAAAGGGATCTTGTAACGGTTGGCGTCTTCGCGGTTGATATTGTCGAAGCCCACCGCGTACTGGGAGACAACTTTCAGCCTTCCCTTCCCCGCCTCGAACACTTCGGCATCGATCGGATCGCGCAAGGTTGTAATCAGGCCATCAATACCCGATTTCACCTTCTCAATGATCAGCTGTTTCGGGGGTGGCTCTGGCTCGGGGTAGACCTCTAACTCGTAGCCACGGCGTCGTAACTCGTTCTCCGCTTCCTCCCCGATCGAAGCAGTGGCAAACACACGAAAGTGTTTATCCGGCATTGTCGTTCCATCCTCGCCCCGAACCTCGTACGAGTATGAACCAGTGGACTGCCTTCCGGAAAGGCTTTGACAACAGCCCAATGCAAAACGCCCGCACAATGCGGGCGTTTTTGTGCCTGGAACTGGCGGCAGAGCCGGTTTATCACTATAGACGGGCCTTTACCCATTCCTCGATTCTGTCTGCTGCCTTTTCCAGGTTTTCGTACGAATTGGCCACGCTAAACCGGAGATAGCCTTCCCCGAACCTACCAAATGCCGTTCCGGAAAGCGCCGCTACGCCAGCCTCTTCCAGCAATGCATCGGCGAGCTTCTTCGACGACCAGCCCGTTCCCGTGATATTGGGGAAGGTGTAAAACGCGCCCTTTGGCAAACGGCAAGAGAAGCCTTTGATCCGATTGATGCGCCCGACAAACATATCCCGGCGGCGTTTGAATTCCGCATCCATGCCCTCCACGGGCGACTGATCCCCCGTGAGTGCCTCAATGCCAGCTACCTGAGTGAAACTGGCAGTACAGGAATTGGAGTTCGTCATCAGGCGCGCTATGTGCGCTGCCAGGTCGGCGCGCATCACGCCATATCCCATGCGCCAGCCCGTCATGGCATAGGTCTTGGAAAAGCCGTCCAGCAGGATTGTCCGATCCTTCCAATCGTCCAGCGAGAGGATCGAGTGATGTTTACCTTCGAAGATTAGCCGACTGTAGATTTCGTCTGACAGCACCATGATGTCGCGATCCCCGATCGCAGCAGCAATGTCGCGCACATCCTTTTCGGTGAGCACTCCCCCCGTGGGATTTTGGGGTGAATTCAGAATAATCAGCTTGGTGCGCTCGCTAATCAGATCCGCCAACTCGTTCACATCGAGCCGGAAATCCAATTCCTCGCGCAGACGAATTGGTACCGCCGTCGCGTCCAGGAAGTTGATCATCGACTCGTAGATGGGGAAACCAGGATTGGGATAGATGACTTCATCCCCTTCTTCAACCAGTGCCAATATGCTGAAGAAAATGATCGGCTTGCCGCCCGGAACAACCACCACTTCCTCGGGTCCGACTCTTACTCCCCTAGTCCTGCTCACATATTGGGCGATGGTCTCGCGCAGTTCGGGCAAACCGGCAGACGGGCCGTAATGCGTCCACCCGTGACGGAGAGCATCAGCGCCAGCTTCGACGATGTTGGCCGGGGTATCAAAATCCGGCTCACCGATTTCCAGGTGAATAATCTCCTTGCCCTGGCGCTCCAAAGCCTTAGCGCGCACCAGGACCTCGAACGCGGTTTCTGTTCCCAGCCGGGCCATGCGCCTGGCCAGACGAAGTTCATGTGTGACTTTATCCATGGTTGGCATATGACGACCTACGCATTATATGTGAGTCGGACTTTTGTTCGCGGGCCCTTGTGCCCGGGAGCCTAAGGTGCGGTCAGCCAATGAATCCCCGCAGCCGCTAGGCCAAAAACGGCTCTGGGGGCGCAATTAGTCTGCAGCAACTGGTCAAACGTAAGCGGTGATGGGAATCACAGGGGTGGCGGAGGTGAGCCCCGAACTACTGTGGAGAACCTTAGTCGGCGATAGTGGACTGTTCGTTCTTCGAGCGCAGGATGCGATCCACCGAGTACGGCGCATGGCGCACCGAATCGTGATAATGGCGCACATGCATCTCTCCCAGCAGACCCAGGGCGAGCATCTGTACACCCGCCAGGATCAGTACGGCAGCAAAAATAATCAGCGGACCGTGTGCCGTCATCACGTCGGCATTCCGCACGATCTTCAGAATCGCCAGCCATATGCCAATCGCGCATCCTGCTGAGGCACTCAACATCCCTACCGACCCAAAGAAATGCAGTGGCCGCTGCAGGTAGCGAAGTAGAAAGCGAATCGTGATCAGGTCGAAGAACACGCGCAGTGTGCGCCCGATTCCATAATGTGAATTTCCCCGTTCACGATTGAGGTTGCTGATGGGAATCTCGCAGATTGACGCCCCATACCAGGATGCCAGGGCAGGAATGAAACGGTGCAGTTCACCATACAGCGGAATCTGGGTCAGCAATTCCCGTCGGTAGGCCTTATAGGTTGTTCCGAAGTCGTGAATATCCACGCCGCTCAATCGCGCCATCATCCAGTTCGCGGCACGGGATGGGATGCGGCGCAGCAAAAGATGATCGATTCGCTGTTTGCGCCAGCCACTGACAATGTCATAGCCCTCGTTGACCTTGGCAATGAAGTCCGGAATTTCGCTCGGATCGTGCTGGAGGTCACCGTCCATCGCGATCACGTATTCGCCGCGAGCGTGATCAAAACCCGCCGCCAAAGCCGAAGTCTGACCAAAATTGCGGCGCAGTTTCACCACCGTCACTCGGCTGTCAATCTCGGCGATCTCGCGCAACAGTTCGAAAGTGGCGTCGGAACTGCCGTCGTCCACAAAAACAAGTTCGAACCCTTCTCCCGTCGTCTCCATGACATCCTTGAGCCGGTCATAGAGTTCGGTAACGTTCTCCGCTTCGTTATGAAAGGGAACTACGATCGAATACTTAAGCACGATATTTTGATTATAAATGCCTCGCATAAGATGCGAATAACAATTCTGCCAACTCTAGCAACCAGTCGGATTCCCTCGGCCCCCGCTCGCTGCTTCTGCTAAACGCAGTAGCGGTTGGCCCGTCAATCGTACTGGGAGCCAGTGTCTGAGAACCTCTCCTCCTACTCGTTCATAGAAATCAATGGCCGGAGTGTTCCAATCCAAAACTTCCCAGCGCAGCCCATAGCAGTTCTCCTGCACCGCAATTTCTGCCAGTTCCGCCAGCAGCGCCTTGCCAATTCCCTTTTCTCGATATTCAGGCTGAACGAATAAATCCTCGAGATGGAGCCCTGACTTGCCTCGCCAGGTGGAGTAATTGAAGAAATAAAACGCGAAGCCTGCAGGCTGTTTGTTCCAATCTGCGATCAGAACGTGGAACTTGGGACGATCGCTGAAGCCGTCGCGGATCAGATCTTCTCGCGTGGCCACCACGGCCTGTGGCTCGCGCTCGTATTCCGCCAAATCGTGAATGAATTGCAGAATCAGTTCAACGTCATCAGCGGTGGCACACCGGATGGAAAGCATGCAGACATTGTACAAAGCAAAGATAAGCCGGCCCGGCCATGTTCCGCCGGACCGGCTGGAAGAAGGTTAGGGTTTCTACTGTGACCGCGTGCTGGTCCGGCATAGTGCTTGCAGGCCCAGAGGATCTTGCTTATCAGTCTCAGCATTCTCCAGCAGCACATCCACGAGCCTGATATAGCGATCGATCCATACCAGACTGTCTCGCTTCGAGGATGCATCCGCCGTGGGATGGGGGAGTGTGTTGCCCGACGGTTGCATTACTGCTACTCCTTTTGCATTTAGTGACTAGCCTTAACAATTCGTTCACGGATCAGCGTCGCAATTCGCAGTCCCGCGTTCCGAATATTGTCAACGCTCTTTTGTAAGTTTTCGTCCAACTCGGCGTGGCTGAGAATTAGGTCGCAGTTCCCAATCACCACCGCAAGTTGTCCGTTGAGTTGATGGATAACCTGCATTGGGTCTACGGATCCCGTTCCTTCTGGAACCACAACTCCCACTGCAGGTTCATAGGCCTGCCTCTCGGTCGGCAGATGGTAGTTGAGGATCGCGGCCGCAATCGAAAAGCCTCCGTCCTCAGGCGCACTAATGCTGGCGCGGCGCACCACGTATGCGTCGCAGGTGACCTCAATCGGAGTCTGCCCGGCAATTGCCTGGGGCAGAGTAAAACGGATGGCGATGGGCGTTCGAGGTTCAACCGGCCCCTCAGCACGAAACAATACCCCGGTGCAACTGATGTTCTCTGTGATCCCATCATGCCACTGGAATTCACTCGAGCCGCGGTAGCGTAAGGGTGTCTTCAGCTTAAAACGTGTCGGACGGGAAACCCCTATGTCGCTCACTATGAGGGCTTCATTTCGTGCCACGCGGAAACCCCTTACCTTGGGCAACCATTTCACGGACCAGCGCTCCCACGTTCAACCTATGTTCAACCTATCGCAACCCACTGATTTGATGTGGGGATTCGCAGCTGCGATGGATTACGGAAGGGACTGCACACTTGGCCGAGCCTGCCATCGGCAGAGGTGCTAAGGGAGTCCTCTGTTCAAGCGCTATTCGGGTGTTACCTCACCAACTGGCGGCGTTCGATCGGGCGATCAATCGTCGCACATGAGCCTGGGAGAAAGAATGCTGTGCGCTCCAAAAGGGGAGTAAAATGCTCTGCACAAAGGGTGCTCTCTCCACCTTTTTTTGTATCCCAGGCACTTGCTTAGGGGGTTCTCCATGACTTCCACCCTTACCGCCTCCCTACTTACTCTTTTGGCCGTCTTAACCATTCTGCCTCTTGCAGGAGCACAAGCTAAGTCTGGAGGCGGAAGTACCGGTGGCAGTGCAGGGACCTCGACGCCTGGGCGTGGCACTAATCCAAATATTCCACCCGTTGGACAATTTCCTGACAACACCACTACGGGTGCCTACCTTACGGGAAAAGTAGTAATGGAAGAAGGCGGTGAGCCCCCGGAGCCGGTTACCATCGTGCGCGTTTGCAATGCCAACATTCGCCGCGAGGCTTATACCGACTCCCACGGCCAGTTCAGCATTCTTTTGGGAAGCCGGGCTAACACCATGGTGCCGGACGCCTCTGAAGGCCGAGACTTCATCAACACAATTAACAACGGCACACGAGTCTCCGAGCGCCAGCTCTGGGCGTGCGAACTCCGGGCGGATTTGCCTGGCTACACCTCATCCAGCATCGCCCTCGCCGGCCACAGGTTCATGGACGATCCCAACGTAGGCACTATCGTTCTGAAGAAAGCTGGCAAGAGCGAATCCGGCAGCATCAGCGTGACCAGCCTGCAGGCCCCTCCCGGAGCCACGAAGGAGTATGACAAGGCTCGCGACGACCTGAAGAAAAACAAGCTGCCTGATGCCGAGAAGCGCCTTGTCAAGGCAGTACAGCTCTATGACAAGTATGCTTCCGCCTGGCTGCTTCTCGGAGAAGTGCAGCAAAACGAAAATCACCTGGATCAGGCACGCGAGTCTTATCTGAAAGCTGCCGCTGCCGATCCCAAGTATGCACCACCATACTTGCGTTTGGCCCAACTCGCGGCTGTGAATAAGCACTGGACCGACGTCATTCAGTATGCCGACAAGGTCATTGAACTCAGCCCTACCGCCTACCCTATCGCTTACTTCTACAGTGCAGCCGCCAGTTTTAATTCACAGAAATTAGCCGACGCCGAAAAGGCAGCTCTGAAGGCCGAAGAGCTGGATACCCAGCATCAAGAACCACGGATCCAATTCCTGCTGGGGAAGATCTATGCTGCCAAGGGCGATTACACACTTGCCGCAAAACATCTGCGCTTATTTGTGGGATTGGTGCCCGAAGGAGAACAGTCTGAGCGCGCTAAAACCGATCTCGCAAAGATGGAGCAGATGAATGCAGCCGGAGTGAAACAGTAGACTCCGGCTCGCATCCCAAAGATCAAGAACCAAGAGAGTAAGCGTCCAACTGCTTTCGTAAGTTGCTTTCACTCCTGATTGGCCTCAAGTTCTGCTTGTGGGGGCCGATTTAGAAGTGGAAGTATGCTGAAGAAAGTACTCACCATAGTGCTGATTTGCTGGTTTGCATCGCTGGCTCAGGCTGCAGATAGCGACGCCGACCACGAGATGCTGGTTGAGCCCAAAGCTGAGGCTCCCAGGGTCCCGCCTCATCATTTTGTCGATCGCGAGAATGTCGCCTTGTTCGGCGCAATCACTATGAGTCGGCTGGCTGACGTCCACTCCACCTATCGCAACATGCGTCTTGGTTATCCCGAAGCAGAATTACCACAAGCCCTGGTGAATAGCCGGCCAGGATTTGTGGCCTTCAGCCTGGGAATGGTCGGAGCCAATGTGGGTGCCGCTTACCTATTTCACCGGGCCGGGCATCACAAATTGGAACGCGCCACTTCCTATATTCACTTCGCTGTGATTACCGCATCTGCCGCCCGTAATTACGCTATCCCGTAGGTCTCTGCGCTGCGATTGCTGCCCACTCTTTGGAACGCCGTGCTAAGCGACAGCGTGTCCCGCGGCACATCTTTGCCCTTTACTCTCCCGGCCGCTCTGTGACGGGTTTGCCCGCAGGCTTCGGCAGAGCGGTCTTCTCCCCGCCGGTCGCCTCCCCCGCGAGCAGCGCCTCCAGGGTGGAGTAGGCGTAAATGGTCGGAGCGTGGTTCTGCATCAATCCGCCGGTATCAGCCGTTGGACCGTAATTGCTGTGCAAGTCTCTTCCCAGCATGCGTAGCATCGCCATTTGCTGCCCGCGATGATGCGCGGTGTGCGTGAGTCTGCGAGTCATCACCCAGGCGCGCGAGCGCCGCACGTCAAAGAACTGCACCTCCTCTTCCCACCAGGATTCGCCCTTATCGCGCAAAACTGTTAGCCGCTTTCCACTGTCCTCTACATATCGCCGGATGAACTCCAAACGCTTCTCTGGCGATGGCAGAGGAGGCGCGCCCACGTCGATTCCTAGCATTGTCCGAAACCAGATGTCCTCGCTCATACACTGATGCACCATTTGTTCATGGACACTCCGCCCTCGCGGATCCTGGGCGCGCGGACGCACTTGCATATCCTCATCCCTGAACTCACTCCACACACTCACCACCTTCAGTCGCTCGGTGGCATACGTCTCTATCAGGAAATCGTATTTCATAAGACGCTAGCTCAGTGCTCTAATCGAGAAGATGTTAGTCGGACAGCCGGTCCATAAGAAAAAATGCAGCTCGTCTTGGGATTTCAGGTCCCACCCTTTCACGGTTGCGCGATGCTACCAAAAGGAGCAGCCTCACGCCACCCGCCTTGTCGCCGTGAGCGGCGCGGCAGAGCTCTTGTTATGATGTTTTGAGCGCCCGCACTTTCGGGGGAATTCTTGAAACCAATCGCACTCGCCTCTACTCTTCTGCTGATCGCAAGCTCTCTGACCCTCCGCGCTGCCGATGCCAACTTCGAACCACCAGTTCCCGCCACGGATGGCACTTTGCCCGCGCTGACGGCAATCGCTGGACAAGCCACCATGAACTCTCATTCCTACGACTACCTGGAAGAGCTCAGCGATGACATAGGCGGACGCGTGACCGGTTCTCCACAGGCAGCTCAGGCAATTGAGTGGGGCCTGGCAAAAATGCGATCGATCGGCCTCTCGAACGTAAGGGCGGAGAAGTGGAGCCTCTCGCGTGGATGGACCCGCGTCTCCGCCGACGCGGAACTGGTTTCCCCAATCCATCGCCACCTTCACATCGATTCTCTCGGTTGGGTGGGCTCGACGCCAAAGGGTGGCGCTGAAGCTGAAGTAGTGACTGTCGATCTCACCGAGCTTGATCGTGAAGTGAAAGAGAACTCCGGGCATTGGTCGGGCAAGATCCTGATGATGCAGCAGAAGGACGAACTCTCGCGCGAGCAGCGCGAAAAATTGTACGTCAAGTTCGGTCCGTTTCTCCGTGCTGCCTATGCCGCCCATGCTGTCGCCGTGATTGGCGGACAAGGTGGGACGAAGGCGCGAGGGATGGATCTCACTCATACCGGCGCTCTCGGCTTCGATGAGTATTTCGAGATCCCAGTTGTCAGCATGGCGGCCGAAGATCAGCAGCAATTGGAGCGCTTTCTCAAGCAGGGCAAAGCGGTACACGTGAAACTCGATGTTCAGAACCGAGTGATTGACGGGCCGGTGGAGACAGCGAACGTTGTCGGCGAAATTCCTGGGTCAGTACATCCGGAGCAGATCGTAGTAGTGGGCGGGCATCTTGATTCCTGGGACCTCGCTCAGGGCGCGACCGATGATGGAGTCGGCGTAGCGACTACCCTTGGATCAGCGGAAGCAATTCTCAACGCCAAAGTCCGTCCCAAACGAACGATCCGCTTTGTGCTGTTCACCGGCGAAGAACAGGGACTGTTAGGGTCCCTGGCCTACGTGAAGATGCATAAGAACGAGATGCCGAACCACGTGGCGGCCATCGTTCTCGACAACGGTCAAGGGCCCGTTGTTAGCTTTAACCTTGGAGGCCGCGACGATCTGATCCCGGCCGTTGAGAAGTTCGCCCAGTCAATTAGTGCCTTTGGGACTTTCAAGACTGATGATGGCGTTGAATTCGGCACCGATGTCGGCCCCTTCGTCCTGGCCGGCCTTCCAGGAATCAACCTCGATCAGGATTCGCCAGAGTACAAATTCACCCATCACTCTGCCGTAGATACCCTCGATAAGGTGCAGCCGGACATTCTGCTTCGCAATACGGCGGTGATGGCCCTGACTAGCTACTGGATCGCCGACCGCCCGGAGCGCCTTGCCACACCCTGGCCCCCGGAAAGAACCGCCCGAATGCTGATTCGAAAGAAGAAAGACGAAAGCCTGAAGGCCTTCGGCCTATGGACATTTGGCGACCTCGGCCGCGATTCGAGCAAACCTCCGGCCGCATCGACAGGGACATCGCAATAGATCTTCAGGCAGCGCGGTATAGCGAATTGCATCCGAAGGAGGCATGGCAGCTTGCGTCGATCCTCTACGCTCTCGAGGCCCTTCCCCTCCGGAGCAACCTCTGCCCCATCCTGATCCAGAGCCTCTGCCCGGCTCTGATCCCGATGTAATTCCCGAACCCAAACCAAATGACGACCCCAAGCCCGACCCTGACGTGTTTCCAGGTCGCCAGCCCGTGCCAATTCCAGCATTCGGCTTAGCCACCGGATGCGCTGCAAGCAGCATCCTCTACACAACAACCGTTGTAAATTCCCGCAATGGAGTGATTATGCCGAATCAAAATCTGGCAAGAATGAAAATCGCAATTCTTGCTGCTGACGGCGTGGGAAAAGCAGAGCTGGCCGAGCCTCGAAAAGCGCTCGAACAAGCCCGGAAGGTGGTTCTGATTGCGAACTGCTTCTTACGAAGGCTTTCCCAAAACCAAGCGCGCCTCGTCGGAAAGTTGTTCCTGCCGACCGGCAAATTCTTCCAACAGTTGGCGCGCCAGCGGGGATTGATTTTTGGCCAGGGCACCCATGGCCATTCGCCGTGGGCCGAGGGCCAGCTTGCTCGAGCGTAGCAGCCGTGCGAGCACCTGTGGGGTTTCGTCACCGGGAATGCAGGTCAGTACCTGGATCGACTTTCTCACCACTCCTGGATTCACGCACCCATCCAGAACAAATCGTTCCAAGTCAGGAATGGTGGCGGGATCCTTCACAAACAACAGCTCATCCAACACCTGGTCTAGAACGTCGGGAGCCAGCTTGGCTAAAGAAGCTGCCATGACCGGTCCCCGTCCACGGCTGCGGTTTTTGCACAGAGCAGTGAATGCCGCCTGCTGCACCCGTGGATCCGAATGTTGCAGCGCCCCCGCCATGTGGGCTTCCAAGTCGGGATCGCGCAGCTCCGACAGGACCCCGCACATGTTGCGCACAACGTACCAGCGTTCGTCTTCCAGGTACTTGCAGGCCACCTGAAGAGCTGCCGGACCCAGCTGCGTAATCAGGCGCAACAACGCCAATCGGTTTTTTGCGTCCTGCTCTTTGATCAAATGGCTGAATACGACTTCTACGCTCGCCGGCGCGGCCAAGCGCAGCAGCATGGCCGCGATCCGGGCCCAGTTCGAATCTCCCCGCTGCAGCAGGCATAATTCCACGATTCGTTCCAGGCTGGCCGCGGGAAGTAATCGGCTCATGCCGGTTACGCAGCATTTCTTGTGTTCACCAGGATTCCGATTCTTCGATCTCTCCAACGCCAGCCCGATGATTTGCACCTGCTCGAAATCTTCGAAAGTGGCGATCGATTGCGCCAGTACCGTTAAGGCATTCGCAGCCTGGAAATGCACGAACTCTGATACGTCATCCCGCAATACCACGCGGCTGAGCCGCTCCACTGCTCTGGGCGCAAAGCCCACGCGGGCCAGAGGCATGCTGCGAATCAGTTCCGGCGCGCGACTTAATTCGTCAGGCTGAATTTCCACTCCCTCCTGGTCTAAAAAGTCGAAATAGTGATTCGCTAGTGCGGCGGCTTGCTCAACCTCCCGCTCTTTCACTAGCTCCCGCAGCAGATCCATTAGCCGCCGGAACTGAGTGCTGGAATAGTGCGAGATTTCCATCAGCCGCGCGTATTTCTTGTTGCTGCTCAGTGATGTCCAGCGCAGCTCGTCCCGGATCTTCTCCTGGACATTCGCAGGCACGGCAAAGTCCTGAATGAATTTGGTGAGCTTCGCACTGAGGCGGTCCGCCATATGCGTAGCCTGAAGGCTGCGCGCCAGGACGCGCACTACTTCTTCCTCCACCAATATTGTGTCCGACTGAGTGCCCACAGCCTTAAGCCGCTTTCCCGCCCACTGCAACGCGGTATCTTCGATAAATTCCGCGGCTAATTGCTCCGGCGGCAGTGTCCTTACTTCGTCCTGGCGTTCGGGAGACATGCGGGCTAGTACCGATTCGACTCCGGTGTCCCTCAGTATTCTCGCTAGCGCCACGTAAGATTTGCGCGGATTACCCTTCTCCTCCAACAGTGACCGCTCTACCGAGTTTTCCATCAACTCGATGAAGCTGTTATATCCCCATTGCCCGCCTTTTCCGCCCCCAGGTGCGGCCCCCGGCGGCGGTTGCTGCGTGCTGTAGTAGGCCCCGCCTGGCCGGCCACTGCCTTTGAATCCGCCTCCGGCTCCCACTTCAATACCCGAACCCACGCCCGATCCCCAGCCGATTCCACCTGCGGTCCCTTGTGTCCCTCCGCCTGTCGCGTATGGCATTCCTGGACCTGGCCCGCTCGCTCCGATACCACTACCTCCTGGCGATGCCGCGCCGTCACCTTGAGCTTGAGTCATGTCGCCAATTGGAGCCCCACCCGCAGAACCACCAACACCACCTGTCGCATGTCCCGCCGCCCATCCAGTTCCTGTTCCTCCCGATCCTGCCAGCCCGCCGCTTCCGCCGGGAGCGCCAGAACCACTTGCGTTACCACTGTTTGGCAGGCCAATGCTTCCAACCCCAGGATTGCTTCCGCCGCCGTTCCCCATCTCCGCGCCGGCTCCATCTTTTGCGACTACCAGGTTGGGCATCGGAATCGGTACGCCGTAATTGGCCCCGCCGCTGCCTACGGCTGCGAAATCTGAGAGCACGCTGGTACGAGTAGCAGGATCAAGGCAGGCCGACTCCAACAGTGCGTCAATCGAATCCAGAAAATCTTTTGGACCTTCCTCCTCCGCCATTTGTTTCGACATAATGTAGGCTTCGGAGTCCGTATCCAGGATAGTGTCGCCCTGCTCGTCTTTCTTCTGGTTCTTCGCCGCAGCTATGATTCGCGCCCCCTCTACCTCGTTCGCCTCAAGGTAGTTCCGTAGTCCGCCGGCGTCCTCTATCACCTTGGTCGGCACTGACAAGAGGCTAATGAGCTTGCGATATCTTCCCAGGCTCAATCCCGGTTCAAAAGTTATGGCGGCAACGCCGCGCTTGAGAAGTTCTTTTTCGAGTTGTTTCAGCGAGGGATCGGTGGTGATCAGGTTGTTGAGTACTACTTGATTGTCAACAAAGCCAAAGGTAAACTGCCCCGTCTCTTTAAGCAGGCTGTTGAGGGACTGAAAACTCTGCTGTATCGGACGCTCGACACTCTGATGCTCGGCGGAAAACATCACCGCTGTTCTGAGGCTCTGTTGCAGACCGCGGGCAAAACGCAGTCCGAGTACCTTCAGTTGTTTGGCATCGAGCATCGCAACTATTCCCTGACATGGCTTGCGAGGGTCCGCTCCTAGCCATAGCTGACTTTGCACAAAATCCGATATCGCGATAATAAAGAAGATTGGCAATCCACAAACAAAACTCCGGGTACTTTTGAGTACGAAAGTAACCTCTCTTACGATGTGCTTTGCGATAGCGTTGAGCGGATGAATCTCCTCAGCTGAACTTTGGATGGCGACTCGGTTGCGCAACATTCTCTGGCATAATGTCAGGGCCACTCCGCAGGCTTGTACTGAAGTTACCTGTTTTGCGTCCTTCGCTTCCGACAGAGTAAACGTGTCCTGATTTTATGAGGGCAACTCCTGTCATTCTCCTCGACTCCTAAGAAGTACCGGAGTCTCGGAGAATACAGCGTCGCTGATAAGTCTTTGATTTTATTAGGCTGAAGGACTCATGCATTTTCGAAGCGAAAGAAGTTGGGTCTGTTTATGGGCTACTGTTCTGCTGCTATTGGTATTTTTGTTGCCATTCCTGTCCTCCGCCCAAAATAACTCCTCGGCCCAGACCCTAAATACGCAAGACATACTTGGATTTCTGAATCAGACTATCACTTGGTATCGCCAGCTGGCGTTGCAACAGCAGCTCGCAACTGAGCCGAACGACATTATTTCCCTCAATGACAACCGCCAGCTCGCCGACCAGATAGTCCGCCTATCGTTCAACTTCGCGCGAGCACAGTCCCAGGCGGTGAGCACTCCCGCGAATCAGATTCAAAGCGGGACATCGCAACCGGGACAGGCTGCTTCCACATCTGCACCCAACCAATCTCTGACGGCCGCTGTGGCCCGGATTGACCAGAAGCTGAAGCAGACTCAGCTTGAGCTGGAGTCTCAGAAACGCCAACTCGATGCAGCTAGCGGCCGCAAGCGCCGTGAGTTGGAATCCAGCATCTCCGAGACCGAAAGTGAAGTTAATCTGCTGCAGGCACGCCGCGATTCCATGCGCAGCATGCTCGAATTTGCAAGCGGTGCTACCGCCGGCGCCGGAAACAACAGCTTGCAAGCGCAAATCGATGAACTCGCCCGCACTGTGCCCGCTGCTGCTTTAGAGGCTCCAAAGGCGGGCGCTACGTCTCAGAATTCTTCGTCGAACATGTCCACAGGCGTCGCAGCTGCGGCAGCGACGAGCCACAAGCCCGAGCCTTCCGGCATCCTCGCTATCGTCTCCAACACCATTGAGCTGCATCGCAAGATTGCTGCTCTTGACGATCTGATCAAACATACCGATGCCCTAACGCAGTCTGCCAAGGATCTTCGCACGCCACTGCGGTCAAACATGAAGAACTTGATTCAACGGGGTGACCAACTGGCCGATCAGCCCGAGTCGCAGGATCCTAACTTTCTTGCGCAACAGAAGAAGGACATCGATTCGCTCACTGCGCAATTTAAGCAGATATCGGGCAGCATGCTCCCGTTAGGAAAAGAGCTGATCTTGCTTGACCTCTACAAGCGAAGCCTCGCTAACTGGAGGAATTCGGTTTACAGCCAGTACGTCGCCGGACTCAAGAATCTCGCGCTGCGGTTAGGCGCGCTTGCCATCATACTCGCCCTCGTTCTCGGCATCTCCGAGCTGTGGCGGCGGGCGACTTTCCGCTACATCCACGACGCCCGGCGTCGCTACCAGTTCCTGTTGTTACGCCGATTCGTAGTCTGGGCCATCATGGCGGTGGTCATCGCGGTCTCTTTCGCCAGCGAACTCGGCTCGCTCGCAACTTTTGCCGGGCTGCTCACCGCCGGCATTGCCGTCGCGCTGCAGAATGTCATTCTCTCGGTGGCCGGCTACTTCTTCCTCATCGGAAAATATGGCGTTCGCGTCGGGGACCGCGTGCAGATTGCCGGAGTAACCGGCGACGTCGTCGACATTGGCCTGGTGCGCATCCACCTGGTCGAGGTCAGCAATGGCGGCTCAGACGCCCGTCCTACCGGCCGTGCTGTAGTTTTTTCCAACGCTGTCGTCTTCCAGGCCAACGCCGGGCTGTTTAAGCAGATCCCTGGAACCAATTTCCTCTGGCACGAGATCACAATGACGCTGGCGCCGGATACGGACTACCGCCAGGTAGAGGAACGCATGCTTGGAGCCGTCAAGAAGGTCTTTGACGAATATCGGGAAACAATGGAATTGCAGCGGCGCACCATGGAGCGCGCTATCAGCCCCCTGTCGGTAGCGTCGCTTGGTCCGGAGAGCCGGATTCGACTCACCCAGACCGGCATCGAGATCATCATCCGCTATCCGGTTGAGCTCAGCAGCGCCGGCGAGATCGACGATCGGGTTTCGCGCGAGCTTCTCGAGGAAATCCGCCGCCCGCCTCGCTTCCGTTTAGTGGGCTCCGGCGTACCCAACATCGAATCTGTTCCAGAAACTCACAACGAGGTCGCACCCGTCAGATAGCTTCACCCCTGTCAGTATCAAATAAAAATTGCGGCTGCCCCACCCCTTATCGCGAAGCGACAGGGTGGCAATCAGCTGCTCGATTATGATTGACTCTTGGCCGCCACTCCTATTCCATTTCAACTTCTCTCATGAGGCAATCGAAAGTAATTATCCTGCTGGCGACAGCAGCATGGGTCTTTTCACTGCCCTGCTCCGCCCAGATTCGCGCTGGCGCTGCCATCAGCGTCATCACCCCGGCGCTAGGCAAAACTCCTGTGTACCTCGCAGGCTTCGGCCATGACCGCATCGCTAGCGCCGTGCACGATCCCCTTTCCGCACGCTGCCTGGCACTTGAAGTTCGTGGAAAAACCGTAGTCTTCTGCTCCACCGACCTGATTGGTCTGTTCTACGAAGACGTGCTGAAGATTCGCCGCAATGTGCAGGCTCGGTCGCCCGCCGGGTCGCAACTCGTAGTCGCCTGCACCCACACCCACGAAGGTCCAGATACTCTGGGCTTGTGGGGCCCCAGCTCGAAAGAGAGCGGCGTGGATCCAAGGTACTTGGAATGGGTTGAAGAGCGAATCACAGCCACGGCCGTCGACGCCATCCACACACTCCAGCCAGCCCGCCTCGAATTGGCGCGCGACGATCATCCGCTGCTAGCCCAACTTCAGAGCGTGGATCGCCCGCCTTACATGAAAGACCCGCATCTCTTCGTCATGCGAGTCGTGGCGACGGGCGATGCGAGGACTATCGCCACTCTCGTTAACTGGAGCGATCACCCTGAGACCATGAACCGGAAGAACACTGTCATTACCGCCGACTATCCGAATTGGCTCCGCCGATACCTGGAACAGCGCTACGGCGGTATCGCGCTCTTCTTCAATGGCGCAGTCGGAAAGCTATCCACACTCGGCAACCAGGTCGCGCTGCTCGACCCTGGGACCGGCAGGGTCGCCGAAGATGGCGCCTGGCGTAAGCCGGAACTGCTGGGCACCCTGCTCGGCCAATTAGCTGAAAAAGCATTGCTGCACGCGGAAGCGATTTTTCCCGACTCGCTGACATTTAAGTCCTCCGAGATTTTCATTCCTCTAGCGAACGATCGTTTTCGCATTGCTGAAGGCGCTGGTCTATTCGGCGACCGCAGACCGCTATACACCAGCGGCAAGCCCGATTCCTCGAACCACAAAGTCACACTGGAAGGCGGACAGTCAGCTCTCGCTGCCAACGGTCATGATCTGCAGACCGAAGTCGACTACATCACACTGAAATCAGGCAATACCGTGATCGCTGAATTCGTCACCATCCCCGGCGAGATCTTTCCCGAGCTGGTGAATGGCGGCATCTCTCGCTATGCTGGTGCAGATTTTCCCGACGCTCCCTTCGAAATGCCAGTCCGGAGCGTGCTCAAAAGCAAATATCAATTCCTATTGGGACTGGGAAACGACGAGCTCGGCTACTTGATACCTAAAGCAGAGTGGGACGAGCACGCTCCCTGGCTCCAGAACAGCCCCGAGCCCTACTACGGCGAGATCAACTCTGCCGGCCCGGACACCGCTGCTCTGGTACTGCGAGTGCTCGCTGACCTAATTGAGACGCAGGAACGGTGATGACTATGGTGCGTTGACAATTCCAAGCGAGGTTCTCTTTGCTTCGTCTGCTTCCGCCACGCTTATGCTGCCCCGCTGCAACATGGCATCAATTACATCGTTGCGCCGCGAAAACGCTCTATCAGGCTGCTCCTTCGGCGAAAACCGCTTCGGGCTTCTGATAAGACCGGAAAGCAGTGCTGCCTCTGCGATCGACAGTTCGGGAGCTGGTTTTCTAAAATAGTGACGGGCGGCATTCTCAATTCCGTAGATGCCTGGACCGAAGTACACGCTATTCACGTAAATATCCAACAACGCGTCCCCGCTGAATTTGCGTTCCAGTTGTGTTGCGGCACGTAGCTCACCTAGCTGCCGCTTGTGCACTCTTCGTTCGTTACAGAACAACTGCCTAGCGATTTGGAAGGAGTAAGTCCCATAGCGCTGATGGGTTGGGGACCCATCGTGAAGGTCATCGTACAAGCGCGATACCACACCTTTCGGATCCAGGTCGCCTTCTGCCGCGATTACCGCTGCACGCAATGTCGGAGTCTGGCTTACAGGAACAACGGTGATCCGGGCGGTTTCTCCGCAGATATTGACGTCGACAGCCCTTCCGTAGCCGTCGGAAGTGAACGCGGCTAATTCTTTCGTGTCGGGCAGATCGGCTGAGTAGAAGAATAGATAACCAATTAATGCAGCACTCAAGACAGTCGCGAGCGCTACAAAAGCAAGAAGAATCCGGAGCCCGGTCACGGCCCAACGCTTAAGCACGGACATGATCTTAGATGCCGTGCCAACATTGTCCGAAGATAACGACGAGGCATGTCCTCTGGCACTGTTCACACCATCCTAAGACACTCACTATCGCCCTCTCCTCACCAGCCGCGGATCAAACGGATACTCCCGATGCCAGACAATCCGCACCTGCTTCGCCGATGGATGTTCAGGATTAAGAAGCACATTGAATGTTTCCGGCAGGATGGCCGACGGCACCCGCAGCAACGCGCTCGTTCCCGACGCGAGCCATTCGTCGCCAACGTTCCGGCTCGCCATCAGATGTCGCGTCCAATCACTCGGAAGCCCCTCCAACAGCGCGGATTCGACCCTCAAATCGCGAGGAGCTTCTGCCTTCAGCAGGCGGTAGTGGGAGGGCAGACTGGCGACTTCTAGCTCAAGATGTACCAGCACTTCCACCAGCGCTCCCGCCGGGCTCTCAGCGAGGTAAACGATAGCTCGGCCCTGGCTGTGCCAGCGCGCCGCCGCCAGAAGCCCGCCCCGGCCCTCCAGATCGGCATGCTTGCTGATGCGCCACAAGAACATCAGGCAAACATGCCCTCTTCGATCTGGATCAGCATTTCCTCTACCAGCCGTCCACCAGCTTCCGTCGCCATCATCTGCAATGGCGAGCGCCCCCCAAAGCGCCGCTTCGGGCCCCGTAGCCATGCCAGCGCCTCTTCCTTGGCGCCCAACACAGTCTCCGCCCGCGCCAGCAAACGCGCGGTTCGCAGAGCCCGGTCCGATTCCTCGCGGGACAGCGGCTGCCGCCGGCTGCGCCGGTGTTTCAATGTCCGCTCGTGGATTATGACGTGGAACACCTCTTGCCTGGTCAACCCGTGTTCCACTAACCTTTCCACGATTCCCAGCGGCAAGCCCTTCTCCACCTGCGAGACCAATTCCGGCTCGGAAGTGGCTTTGGTTCCCAGCCATTCCGAAAGATGCTGGTTGAATCTCTTGGCCGTGCTTGCTTCCGCCCTTATTGTCCTATGTGCCACCGGTACATTATGCCACAATCTTAACGGCATTTTGTACCGTGATGGTGGTGGGGTTGGGTAAAAGATCCAACAGGCTGATTAATGTGTAACACCTCGCATTCAGGGTCATCCTGAGGCCGCAGGCCCAAGGAACTCTGTATCTCTAACTTCCACTTCGCCCCAACTTGCCACCCTGTCGCCGCATTAAGAGCCAGGTGCACCTGCGTCCCTTGTGGTTAAATCTTTATTTGCTGCCATGTCTCTTACCGTCCAACGAACTGTATTTCACGTCGACATGGATGCCTTTTTTGTCTCGGTCGAAGAGCTGTTTGACCCCTCGCTGAAAGGGAAAGCTGTAGTTGTTGGCGGCCGGCCAAACGAACGTGGCGTCTGCGCCGCGGCCTCCTACCAGGCGCGCACATTTGGTGTGCATTCGGCCATGCCGCTGCGCGCCGCCTACAAGCTATGTCCCCACGCCATCTTTATTGATGGCCATCCCGAGCGCTACAGCGAGTATTCCAAGAAGGTTTATCGTGTACTCGAGAGCTTCTCGCCGCAACTGGAGATGGCATCCATCGACGAAGCCTACCTGGATCTGACTGGAGCCGAACGCCTGCACGGCCCCCCGCTGCTTGCTGCCCACTCGCTGCACGAAAAGATGAAGCGCGACACCGATCTCAACTGCTCGATCGGCATTGCCACTTCGCGAGTGGTTGCTAAAGTTGCCTCGGATCAAGCCAAGCCTAATGGCGTCCTCTGGGTGCCACCTGGTGAAGAAGCGAATTTCCTTGCGCCTCTGGACGTCCGCAAAATTCCGGGCGTGGGCAAGGTCACCGAACAGAACCTGCATCAGTTCGGCATTCGCAAGGTCGGCGACCTCGCGCGTTTCGGCGAGGACTTCCTTCGCGAGAGATTCGGCGCCTGGGGATTAGCACTCGCAGGTAAATCTCACGGCCTCGATGCCGGCGGCTGGTTCGACGAGGATATCGGCGCCAACGTCGGCCCCAAGTCTATCGGCCACGAACACACCTTCTCGCAGGACACTGCGGATGAGTGCCAGCTCGAGGCGACGCTCGCTCGCCTCTCCGAGATGGTAGGCCGCCGCTTACGTGAGCATCGTCTCCATGCTCGGACGGTCCGCCTCAAGCTACGCTACCACGATTTTTCCACCATTACGCGGGAGCATTCCCTTCCCACCCGCACCCAACTCGACACTGAGATTCTGGAGCAGGCTCGCACTCTCTTCCGCAAAAACTGGAGACGTGGCCAGATGGTGCGCTTGCTGGGAGTCCAGGTCTCATCGCTCGAACCCACCGAAGGTCAGATGGATTTGCTGGAGTCAGAAAAGCAAACTCGCTGGAGGAAGGCGCTCGGTGCGGTTGATCATCTGCGGGACAAGTTTGGCGAATCTGCCGTCTCGTTGGCTAGTGGCCTGAAGGGCGGCTTCCGCGAGCGCGTCCACGAAAATCCCGCCAATCTGCCCGGCAAGAACAAATCAGGAAATAAAGATTAGGGAAGGCATGCTCATTTGTTGTTTGTGTTGAACGTCCGTCCTGAACGTTCTACGGCTTCTTTCCCTGATGCTTCTCTGCGTCTTCGATGGCCTTGCGGAATTTGGCCACCGCAGGTACGGATGGTGAGCGCAGCGCATCCTTGGCGGTGTAACGCCACGCTGGAGGGCTATCGAGTGGATATTGCATCTGGCCCCGATAAACTGCGAATGTGTCTTCTCCGGAGCCATTTTCGGTTGTCGGCCGGGGACTAGTGTCATCAACCCCAGTCCGCCCCCACGCGCCGTCTTGCTGCAGGTCTGGCGGTGGATTCCGCAGAGATCACTTCTTCCCGGTCCTTAATTCTAGGTGAAAATGTGGAAATCGGATAACAGGAGGGTCCCTATTTCTGCTACCCGCCCGTCACCTCATCCAGGTTTACCGTCCGCTGCTCCAGTGAAAACGGCTCGGTTGTCACACCCGCACTGGTTATCTCCTGCGCTGGATCGCCTCCCCCAAGGCCCTGCGCTACAATCAACCTCCGCGCTTCAACTCGCATTTCGGAAAGTTGGATCAAAAATACTGCTCCTCCGGCAACGCACGCTGTCGCGCCGATCGTAAGAGTCAGAGGAGCGCCGACCTTGCCAGCCAATGCTCCTGCAAAGAAGGATCCGAAGGGCGCCATGCCCATGAACATCATGGAGTACACGGCCATCACCCGGCCGCGAAATTCGTCAGCGACCATCACCTGGATCAACGTGTTCGACGCAGTGCTCGCCAACATCATGAAATAACCCACGGGCACCAACAATACGACTGACAACGCAAACGATCGTGACCAGGCAAAGGCGATCAGGCTCAGGCTGAAACCGACCGCAGCTGTCCCGATGATCCGTCCCAGCCCGCGCACCCTTTGTCGGGTCGCCAGAGTTAATCCAGCAAGCAATGCTCCGACTCCGGTGGCGCCCATTAGAATGCCTAACCCGCGTGCGCCGCCGTGCAAAATGCGATCGGCAAAGATCGGCATCAGCACTGCGTACGGCATAGCCACCAGGCTCACAAGCCCCAGCAGGAGCAGGATGTTGCGGATCGGCACGGTGCTGCGGACGTAACGGAAACCTTCGACAATGTGCGACAGCGGCGTCCCCGCGGTTCGTCCCTTGCGCTCCTCGACTCGCATCAGCAGCAGTCCGATAATGACCGCCACATAGCTCACGCCATTGCCAAAGAAGCACCATCCTTCGCCGATGCTGGCAACCAGAATTCCCGCGATCGCCGGCCCCAGAATACGCGCTCCGTTGAACATTGAAGAGTTCAGGGCGATAGCGTTTATCAGATCTTCCTTGCCAACCATCTCCACCATGAACGCCTGGCGCGCTGGAATGTCAAAAGCATTGACCACACCCAAGAACGCTGCCAGAACGAAGATGTGCCACACCTGCACGCGGTGCGCCAGCGTCAGTGCTGCCAGGATCAAAGCCAACAACATGGATGACGTCTGAGTACCGAGCACCAGCTTGCGCCGGTTGTAGCGGTCGGCGGCCGTTCCTCCGATGGGAGCAACAAGGAAGACAGGAAACTGGCTGGCAAAGCCGATCGTTCCCAGCAGCAGTGACGACCCCGTCATGCGATAGACCAACCACGCCTGCGCTACGTTCTGCATCCACGTCCCGATCAGCGAAATCAGCTGTCCACCGAAGAACAATTGAAAATTGCGATGGCTTAATGCGCGAAAAGTGGACTGCAGGCGATTAGCCGAGCGGGGCGACGCTTTCGTGGCAACCCCCGAAGAAAGATTGGAGGGATCAGAAGCCATCATTCATGCCGCGGGAAAAGCTACCGGGCACGTCCATGTTAATGGATTCCTTCGAGATTGGTCTGACCCAGAATTTGACTTGAATCGTGAGGGCTAAAGGTACATCACTTGATGATCCGGGCATCGCGTCTGGGTCGCCTCGTAAAGTTGCTCCACAAGGCTCAGGCCATGCCGCGCCAGAAAATATACGCCAGCGACTTCCCTTTCCTGCAGACCCTTATCGGGAAACAGAGCAGCACTCAGGGTATCCGCGTGACGGGTAATATCCTCGTCTTTCCGCAACTCGGCCCGTGCTGCCCGGGCTCGCAGTTGTTCCAGTTGGTGCTGGATTTTCGATTCCGCGTGCTTGCCCGCGTCCACCAAAGTTGGATCCAGGCGCTCCAGTTCGCCCAGGAGTTGGTACAACTCGTTTTGCATTTGCTTCGCGACCCGCTCGAACTTCTCTTGCAAACCCGAAGCCAGCGCCCGCTCGGCCAAGCGTCGTCTCGTTTCCTCTGGCCCATGGAAAAGATCCGAAAGTTTGATCCTGTACTTATCCAGTAATTTCTGCTGTTTTGCTTCGACCAAGGTCGCGCTGAACCTGGGCAGCACCGGAGTTACCCGCCCCAGCAGCTTTTCGAATACAACTCCGGCCTGTGCGAAGTAGGCGACTTCCGCTGGGCCTCCCGTGTATGCAAGCGTCGGCAGCAGGTAATCCTCTTCAACTGGGCGCAGTAGCACGTTGGGGCTGAAACCCTCGGGCATGTTCTCGATCTTGTCGAGCAACTGTTCGCGCGTGACCTTCTCTTCGCCGGCAAGGAACATGCCACCATTCACTCTCCTGATCGCGGTCCGGCGTCCGTCCCGAATTTCAAACAGCAGCGTCGAGGATGGCGTCACCTTGACCTGCTGGTGATATCCGGCCTCCTCCAGTTCCTTCCCCCGTTCCAAAATTTTCCGGTCCAGCTCCTCCGCATTCTCAATCGCAGCAAGATAGATCGGCTGCGCGATCCGGCGCAGCTCAGGATCGGAGGCGTCCACCTGAATGACGCCCCATTTGTGAAAAATCCCGGCAAACAGCCGGGCGAATGCGCTGCCCAAGGTCTCGCCGGGGCGGTACGATTCTCGCAGCAGGTCCGTCATTTCCGATTCGCCCAGAAGATCGGCTGCTTGCCCCACTGCCTGCTCGATCTCCGCGCCGAAGCGGATACTCCCCACCGGCGCATCCTCAACTCCACGCGAGTCGGATCTGATCCTCTGCAGTACCCCACCGGCCCCGGGAATCCAGGTATGGTTCACCTCTTCCAGATCGTGATCTTCCGTTGCTAGCCAAAAAAGCGGGACGCAATCGATCCCTCCGGCTGTGGCTTCTTCTGCCAGCCTAACCGCGGTCAACGCCTTCAGGATGGAAAATAGCGGTCCTCCGAACAAAGCCACTTGCTGGCCAGTAACTATTGCTGCAGCTCCCGCCCGCAGGCGCTCGATATTCTTTAGGGTCTCACTGGATCCATTCCAGTGCCGGTTCTGCCGCTCCAGGACGTTCGCCACTCTTTCCCGGCGATCCGCCCCATACTCGATCCGCCTGGCCTCTTCTTGAACCCACTCCAGCAAGTGCGGCGGACGGGGATAGAACTGTTGGATCTTGGCTCCGTAATCAAGGTAATCGAGGAATAGCGGAGTGCTATGCGGGATAAGCCTGAACGGCAAGCACTCGGAACGCACTAGCGCCTCCCCGCTGTTTGACATGGCGCAAGCATCACTGCTCGCGGGGAACGCAAGCGAAACTGCCGCAGATTCCTCAGGCTCACGCGGAGTTTGATGTCCGGGTCCACAAGCCGATGCAAGAAAATTGTGCACCCTCGTTAGACTCGATTTTGCTCACCCGGTAAGCAATTGTGTTAGGTCGCCCTGCGCGAGGCGAAGGATCTATTCATTTCCGGACGGCTGGCGCCGTTTTCCGCTCACCTGCACTCTTCCGCAGCACTACCCGTGTGGGAGATCCCTCAATGCCCGCGAGTTTCACCGGAAGCGCAATCATGTCGTAATTGCCGCCCATAACCGGGCGCAGATCGAGACCCTCCACAATGACCACGCCTTGGCTCAGCAGCGCCAAATGCGCCTTCGGTTCGGGCGATCCGAATTTTTCTGCCGACAGGTAGTCGATACCCACCAACTCCACGCCGGCCTGCCCCAGCAACTGAGCAGCATCAGGAGCAAACGCCACGTAGTCTTTGTGGAAGGTCTTGTCGTTCCAGAAATTGTCATAGGAATTGCGAGTCTTGAATAGGAGCCGCTTGGCGCCCCTCCAGTCATGTCGGTTCAGTTCCGCGGCATCCACAATCGCTGCACTTCGCGAGCATTCAATTACCAGCGCCGGCCCAATCAGATTCTCCAGCGGTATTCGATCGACCGACCCACCATCGGCAATGAAATGCAGCGGAGCATCAATATGCGTACCGGTGTGCACGCCCATATGCAAATCGGAGAGGTTCAGCTTGTCCCCTTTCGCCATCGACTTAACCAACGTGAACTGCGGCTCCGGATCGCCAGCGTAGACCGGAATTTTCGCGGGATCGACAGCTACTGAGACATCAATCCAACCGCTCGAAGGAATTCTCTGGTTGAGCTGCGCCTCAGCCGGGGTGCTTGGAATCAGAACTAAGAAGGCAAGCACAATGACGCGGAGCAGAAGAAAAGCAACCGCAGTTTTGCCATAGTCCTGCATGATTTGGCTTCCCGCCCCCTCTCCCCCGTCAGCTCGTGCTTTCGGGCGTCCTGTCCAGGTATTTCACGAACACGACTTCGTTGTGCGCCTCGTTATAGAGCAACTCGTCAGCCATTGACTTCACCATCATCAGTCCGAGTCCGCCCGGACGCATGCCCGCTTCTTCCCGAACACGCGAGTGGCGTAGTGGATCATCCGGCTCGTTGCTGACCGCCGCGTGCGGAATATTGTCAAAACTAAAGCCCGACCCTGGATCCTGAATGCGGTATAGCACCATTCGCGGTGTGTGAAGGAACGCGATCCTCACTTTGCGCGTGGGATCAAGCTTGCCTCCCCATTCGATCGCGTTCAGCAGCAGTTCGTGAAACACGTAAGACACGATCTCGCGCAACTCAGGCTTTAGATCCATCTTCACCTGCATGATGAAGTCCTGAATGCGCGCTGCCGCTACACGTGAACAAGGAACCAGGACCTCCACCCAATCAGAGAGCGCCGAAATGACTTCAATTCGGTCGGGAGCCGTTGCTGCCAGCGCTGCCTCCACTTTTTCACGCAGCTCATCCGGGCTGAAAGGCTTCCGGATGTATTGGAAAGCATTTTCGCGGATAGCACGAAGCAGTGTCTGCGAAGTACTGTCTGCGGTCATCATGATTACACGTGATGTTGCCAGGTCAGCCTTATTCTCAGCCAGCAACTCCAGGCCATTTCGATCACCAAACCAGACGTCGAGCAGCACTACGTCGAAGCTTTTGGATTTCAGCTGCGCCTCAACCTCTGTCCCTGTCGCGCAGACCGTAATTTCCAGCTCTCCGTCGCCTTGCAATACCGCCGTAACAAAATCGCGGATGGCTTCATCGTCATCGGCAATCAGAATCCGATTGCGCGACTTCTCACTTCCGCTCATCGTCTATCCTTGGGCACACGGGAGCGTCCGGCCAAGCGAACCAAACAATATATGTATTTGACGGCCAAGCCGCAAACGCTTGCTTGCACGGAGATCACACAAATAGCCGTTCAGGCTTGCACTGGCCTGAAAATCATACTCGTACTAAGATATGCACCCAATTTCCGCGCCATTTCGAGGCGCTTCGAAATCATCTTTGCCAGGAGGCACAGGATGTCCCCTCTCAAGAAGATGCTGACCAAGACCGTGGTGATGGTTTCGGCTCTGATCCTCCTAATCACACCTGCACTCGGAAAGTCCGGCAACACGAATGTGCTTGATCCGCAGACCGCTTCCCAATCCAGCACTACCCAATCCACGACCGATACCGGCACGGCAACAACCAGCAAGAAGAAAAAGAAGAAAGCCTCTGACGACACCAGTGCGCAATCGGGTTCGTCCACCAGCCCAACTGCGACGGAGTCAACGACCGGCAAGAAGTCTTCCAAGAAGGCAAAGAGTGAAGATAGCGGCACTTCTGCTTCCACGTCTGCTGGTTCCAGCCAGACGACGGCCGATCAGACCGCTACCACCACTTCGAAGAAGAAGTCCAAGAAGACTACGGGGAGCGAGACCTCTTCGGGCACAACCGCTGCCGCGAGCACATCGTCTGCTTCGACTCAATCTACCACCGCCGAAACCGCTGGCTCCAAGAAGAAGTCCAAGAAGACGGCTGCAGCCGAAAATGCAGCCGCTGGTAGCACTGGTTCTAGCTCTGCTGCTTCCAATCAGCCCGCTTCTAATGACCAGGCGACTACCACGTCCAAGAAGAAATCCAAAAAGACCACCGGAGGCGACACTACTCCTTCTAGCACTGCCAGCACGCCAGCGAGCTCGACACCGCGGCCCACTTCAAGTCCTGCACCCAAGTCCAGTGCAACTGCAGCCTCTACCCAGACCGGCTCCACTGGAGGCGCTTCGACAGGGCCCAGCGCAAAGACCAAGCCAGCTTCGTCACAGGCGCAAACGCCGCCTCAGCCCGGCATGGTTTGGGTCAACCTGGACAGTGGGGTCTATCACAAAGGAGGCCGCTGGTACGGCAACACCAAGAATGGCAAGTTCATGACCGAAGCTGACGCGATCAAGGCCGGCTATCACCCGGCAAAAAAGGAATAGCGAAGCCGGGCTCTCCACTCGATTTAGGGGTTGGCTCACCCTGATCGCACAGCGACGAAAGGGAAACGTAAAGCACGCGGGCGAATTAGCGAACCCGTGTTTGCCAATCGCGGGTTGCTCGTATGCCAATATCATGATGCACGTTATAGTTCTGGCTATGCTTCCTCTTTTTCTCTCTACAGATTCTGTACCCGCAGCCGGCACCACCGCACCCGGTTTCACCCTGATGTCGCAGGAGGGCAAGCCCACCAGTCTGAACCAGTTCCGGGGAAGTTGGGTCGTGCTGTACTTCTATCCCAAGGATTTCACCAGCGGCTGCACCATTGAAGCCCACAATTTCCAGCGCGATCAGCAGAAATATCTGGAGAAGCATGCGGTTGTCCTCGGAATCAGCGTGGACTCCGTCGACTCGCACAAGGGCTTCTGTGCCAAGGAGGGCCTCAGCTTCAAGCTGCTGTCTGACAAGGACAAGCAAGTCTCCAAGCTGTACGGCTCACTGACCAACCTCGCCGTGATCAAATTCTCTTCCCGCAACACCTTTATCGTCGATCCCCAAGGAAAGATCGTAAAGGTGTTCACCAGCGTTGATCCCAGGAAGCACAGTGACGAGGTCCTGGCAGCATTAGCCCAACTGCAAGGTGCTCCCACGCACTAGGAGATCATGCTGGCGCGCCTGTACTAACATCACGATTGCCGACAACGCCTCATCGGAAAATGGAGCCCACCCTGTCCTCGAGGTATCGCGGACGACTTGCCCCTTCCCCTACCGGATACCTTCATCTTGGACACGCTCGGACTTTCTGGATCGCTTACCAGAGGGCGCTCGCGAATCGTGGAACTTTGATCCTCAGGAATGAGGATCTCGACCCTCAGCGCTCCAAGCGGGAGTACACCACCGCCATGTTAGAAGATCTCCGCTGGTTTGGGATCCGCTGGCAGGAAGGTCCGGATTGCGGCGGTCCGGTTGCACCCTATTCACAGAGCGAAAGACGAGCCTGGTACCTCAAGGCCTGGCAGAAGCTGCGCCAACTGGACGCAATCTATCCGTGCACATGCTCGCGCAAGGATCTCTCAGAGGCAGCTCAGGCTCCGCACGCTGACAATGATGAAGCACTCTATCCTGGAACCTGCCGTTCCAACACGACCGATGCCAGCGGTCCGGCAGGCGTAAATTGGCGCTTTCGGGTTCCCGACAGGCAAATGGTTCGTTTCAATGATGGCCTTCAGGATGAACAGCAGTTCACGGCAGGCGTGGATTTTGGAGATTTCGTCGTTTGGCGCCGCGACGATGTCCCCGCCTATCAATTGGCTGTCGTGGTGGATGATTCGGCCATGGGAATCACTGAGGTCGTGCGCGGCTGCGACCTCCTGAAATCGACCGCCCGACAGTTGCTCTTGTTCAGCGCCTTGGATCTTCGCGCCCCTGACTACTACCATTGCGATCTGCTGACCGATGCACGAGGACAGCGCCTGGCAAAGCGTCACGATTCGCTCAGTCTCAGAACTCTGCGGGCGAGCGGCGTCTCTCCAGAAAGTCTTCGCAACGAATGGAAAATATAGAAAAATGATTTTGCTGTCTCAATAAAACAGAACCGCCGCGAGAGGCGAATCATCGCGGCGGCCTAAGGTGCACCTGTACAACTGGAAATTATGTTCATACTACCCAGCGGCCCGCAATCAATTGTCACAGGAACGTAAAAAGATCGTCACAGCCTGATTACGGCAGTCTGCATTGATGCACTAGGGCTGTGTATAGGCAGGGCTATCGGGTGTAGGCGGATCGTAGTCGCGCCCGTACTTGTTCTTGTGCGTCAGCGTCACCAGAGGTGAGACGGACAGCTTAAGCACTCCAAGAGTACGATTCTCGTCGCCAACCCTGACTGCCCGGGACAGTCCCTCCAGCGCCTCCGGAGCAGCGCCTTCCGCCCAAAGCCTCAGCACATATCGGCCCGGATATACATTCGCGATGGCAAACTGCCCGCTCTTATCGGAGATCGCATAGTAGGGCGTGGATAACGCAACCACTACCGCGCTCATCTGGCTGTGGATGTTGCAGAAGATGTACGATATGCCGGGCTTGTCAAAATGCACATTGCGCGAGGTGCCGGCTTCGTAGAGACCAAGGTCAAATCGCTTGCCTTCGAACAAGGAGAAGACGTTGTGAAAGAAAGGGTCACGGTTGGGAAACTCCACTGTCGCCCCTACAGGCACGATCAGCAGGTGTGGCTCGAAAGTCTTGTTCCGTTGCGTGAGGCGTAGGTGGCGGTCGCCGCCCGCTTGACTCCAGGCATTCCCTGGCAGACTAGTATTGCCGGCAGTCTCCAGCCACACGAGGACACCCGAGTTGTCGGATCGCCCGCTGGCAACGCCTTCTTCCCTCACGTCCACGCGCCCCGTCACCGTGACCTGTTGGGCCAAAACTTGCAGTGTTCCGGCTATGCCCATCCATGCCAGTATTGTCAGAAATCGCGGTGCTCTACGCCCCCTCAAAACAGTACTCCCATCGCTAGATTGATGTGATTGGCCGATTCGGCTGCCCCCTGTATTGGAAAGCTGGTGAGGTGGCGATACTCTGCGGAAAACAGCAGGTCCGAGCGAGGTCTGTAAATCACGTTCGTGAAGGCAGTACGATTCCTCGCCAAGGAAGTATCCAGGTAGGACGGCGACCCCGGATATGCGCGCAGTTGGGAAGCAAATGGATTGTCTTGGCCAAAAGCCGTATTAAGCTCCCACTTCGGTGCCGGACGAATTTTCAATTGCGCCCACCCTCCAATCGTGTCCAACCCGGCAACATACGTTGCGGGGTTGGAGAGGAAGCCGCTCCATAGCGCGCTCCGTCCAAGTCCCCCATTGAGGCCTCCGATGGAGTTGCCGCGATAGAACGATCCACTCAGTTCCAGCCATTGACGCAGGGGAAGATTCCAATCCGCACTACCCATCCATGCCTGGACAATGCGGTCAAATCCCCAATCCTGCCGGCTCGTATATCCCGCACCTCCGATGGTCAGCTGCCTGTCAAACACAGAATGTGACCAGGCGACATGTCCAGCAAAGGCAGGTATACCACTCGCTTCGCCCGGCTCCGGCTTACGGGTATACCCCGTACCGGGCGGCTCGCCGGTAACAGGATCCAGGAGTCCTGCTGAAACCGTGATGTCGGAGCTCGACCCGGCGCGGAAACGATGTTCTACCCTGACCTGAGGCGTCCAAGCCCAGAGATTTCCCGAATAGGCCAGCGCAGGAGTTTCCAGCGAGGCAAAGGATGTCGGAGACTCGGGAATAAAGAACAACCTGTCTTGTCCAGCTATGATCGATGTGCGCGCCCAGTCTAGACGCGCGAAGCCCGTTCGAAACCGCATCAGGCCCATGTTGATGCCCCCGGGAACTGGCGCAAATTCGCCGGCGAAGTCCATCTGGACGTTCCCGCTCAGCCGTGCTCCGGCGATGGTCGGCCCAAACACTTCCAGTCCAAGCTGGGTCTGGCGAAGCGTCCCGCTGAAGCTTCCATTCGATTTCCCGATGCTCTGCGGCTCAGCCAGAGCCGGGTTTTCGATGTTATCCACCGTTCCCACGTTACCGAACAAGTTCAGCAACACAAGTCCTGATAGACGCACACGGTACTTGGAAGCGCTCTCCACCTTGGTCTGATACTGCTCGTCGACCTTAGCCCGCAGGAGCTGGACGTCTTCTTTCACGGACTCCAGAGAGCTGCTGCTCTCAGCGGCGTCCGCTTCTCTGGAGCGAGCTTCCTGATCCCTAATGCTAGGTTGCGGATGCGCAGAAATCGCGATCAACTCGGTCCTGGTAGCCTCCAGCTCACGGCGCAGTTCCACCGTGTCAGCATGGGAGCGGGCTGCATCTTGCCGCACCTCTTGCAGATCCGTCCGCAGCTGTTGGATTTGCGCTTCCAGGTCGTGAATCGCGCTGGTCAGCGAAGTCGGTGCCTCTGACCCACTCTGAGCTTCCGGACTCTCGCCCCACACTGTTAGTGCAGCTCCCAGGAGCATCAGCGTTAGCGACACACTCCTGGCGAGCCCGAATGCATTCTTCTGATCCATTCGGCGCCTCCATACAGCCAGACTAGGATTGGGCCTGGCGTTCCCCGCGCAACACGGGGACGGCAGAGGGCGGCTGTTCCCCAGATCGCCCCACCTGGATCGGGAGCACAATCTTGAACGTCGTCCCGCCGGGCGCGGCGCTCTTCAGTGAAACCTCGCCGCCATGGTCCTGGCAGATCTTCTGCACGATGGCGAGGCCCAGACCGGAGCCGTTCTGCTTACCATAGCTCACAAACGGCTGGAATACTTTATCCTGCAAATGGGCCGGAATACCTGGGCCATTGTCGGCTACGGAAATCTGAACGCTCTCCGCTTGGCGCTCAATGCGCACATCAATCCGCCCTGAGTCATGCGGCAGCATCTCGCAGGCATTGAGCAGCAGGTTGTAAAAGACACGCTCCAGCTTCTTCGGGTCGAACCAACCCTGGACCTCACCGGCGGCTTCCACCGTGATGACCACGTGTTGATATGCCGGATCGGTTCGAATTGCCGCGATCGAACGCCTGACTACATCCTCAATGGATACCAATTCTGGATGTAACGATTCCGGAGTTCGTGAAAACTCCAGTAGCGACTCCAACAAGTCGGTCATCTGGTGGACCGCCGCGCTCACCTCCTGATACAGTTCCTGGCGCTGGCCCGAATCCAGTCCGGCCTCTGCCAAAAATTCGGCATTGGCGACGATCGCGGTCAATCGATGCCGCAGATCGTGCGATATGGAGCTAGCCATCTGTCCTATCGTCGCCAGGCGCTCTGCTTCCAGCAGCCGCTGCTGCGCGACTAGAATGCTTTGCCGCATCCGATCGAAAGCACTGGTAAGCTCTGCCACTTCATCATTGCCGCCAGTCCCTAGCGGGTAATGGAAATCGCCCTTCTCCAGCGCACGAACACCGCCGACCAGATCCTCCAACGGCTGCGTGAAGGTGTGGGAGATAAAGAACACAAGGCCAGAGCCGACCAGGATAGCTACCAATCCCAACCCTAACAAGAGTTGATTGACGGTGCGCAGAAACTGCGTCGCCTGGTCGAATGACTTCAGGACCACCAGGCTCACCGGAACCGACGATTTCCCCAGGTTTACGGAGGTCGACAAAAAGCGCTCCCGACCGACCGTTATGTCACAAGGCTCGGAACCGCCCGACCGATATCGGGCCAAAACCGATACCACCTCGCCACGCTCGCTCGCCCCGAGCGTACTCGCCGCGGGAGTGTCGCCATACCTGAAAATTACCTGACTGGCTGCAATCGCGCCCACTTCCCGCGCCACCCGGTCGTTGACCTCGTACCCTACTGAAAGAATACCCAACAGATGCGAGTCCGTGGCCGACCCGAAATAGATCGGCTGCAAGAAAACCTCAAACAGGTGACCTCCGATGAACCACCAGTTCCCTTCCTGGGAACTCACCAACGATCGGCGCAGCCATTCCTCGGCGGCTTGCGAGCTAACTCCACTGGCTGCGCTATGCAAAGCTACGATATGCCCTTCGGGATCGGAAAGCACGAAAAGGTCGCTACCCACCAGCGGCCATAGTTCGCCGGATGCGTCCTGAATGGTCGCGGCATGGTGCGTCGTCATCAGAGCCTTGAGATTGGGCAGGCTGGCAAGCAGTTCCGCCGACCGGATGAGGTTTTGCTGCCGATCGTGCTCGAAATTCTGAAAAGTGAGAACCGCTCCGTGGAGGTCCTCAACCAGCATCTTTCTGATCTGGACCTGGAATGCCCGGCGAACCACTAACAGGGTGGCGCAGGTGAGCGCCGAAGAAACCAGCAGCAGAGACAAAAGGAACTTTGTGCGCAGTTTCACCGGTTTTCCCGCTCGCTCTTTCTACTCAGATCTTACGGCACGAATTTGTAGCCCACACCATGTACGGTGCGGAAATGAATTGGATCGGCAGGTTCCTTCTCCAGCTTCTGCCGCAATCGCAACACATGGTTGTCCACGGTGCGGGTCGAAGGATAGTTCTCGTAACCCCAGACTTCATTAAGCAGTTCCTCGCGCGAAAACACCCGCTCTTGGTTCTTGACCAGGAACTTCAGCAGCTTGAATTCCTGGGCGGTCAGAATCACGGCGCGCCCTTCACGCGTTACGTCCATCTTGGCGAAGTCCACCGCCACATCGCCAAACCCAAAGACGTCGCTAACCACCGACCGATTCGACCTGCGGATGGCCGCCTGCACTCGCGCCAAGAGTTCGCGCGGGCTGAAGGGCTTGGTGACATAGTCGTCGGCCCCCAACTCTAGTAGCAGAACCTTGTCGGTCACATCCGTGGTCGCACTCAGCACAATGATGGGCAGGGCGGGTGACTGCTGCTTGATCTCCCGGCAAACTTCCTGCCCTGGCCGCCCAGGCAGACGCAGATCAAGTACCACCGCCGAGGGAGGAAGCGCATGAAATGCTTCCAAACCTTCGGACCCATCGAACCTCGTGTCTACGCGGTAGCCTGCCCCTTCAAAAAGCCTCTTCAGGGCCTTCTGAACCGTCCGATCATCTTCTATCACCAGGATCTTTTCCATAACCTGCCTGCCAGTAGATGACTGCAGAGTCAACGCTGGAAGTATAGATGAGCAATACTCACGGCAGTCGCATGCTTTGCTTCACCGAGACAATGTCGCCCGACGACGTCAGATGTGTAACGTATTGAAAACATAGGATCTACACCCGAGCCCCCGATGAGTCTGCTGCCCCGCGAGGGAATCCTTTTACAAGTTGGAGACAAAAGTTAGGAAGCCAAGATTCGGTTCTCAGCAGGGCGCGACTCTGACTGTAGGTCAAGAACCGGGGGGCGCACTGGCACAATCCTCGGTCCCATTTGGTTCGCGTTTCTCTTTTTGGGTCAGAGCAAGAAAGGTCCAAAAACCTTTTATTCCGCTCAGATAAGTCTCGAGGCTACTGCCTGGAGATGATTTGTGCAGACTTCCTGGCCGGGGCAAGTCTTAACGACGATAACTCTGATGTACTCTTGGCATCGACACGACGCCTCTTAAAGTTCTTACCCGCTGCCCAACAGATGAGACTGCTTGAACATCTGCAATTAGCATCATGAGCGAATGATTGACCAAGAATTCTCGCCGTAGGCTTGATCCTGATTCGTATCGCCAATTGCGGCTGCAAGTTCTAAACCGGGATTGCTGGCGATGTCAGTACTGCGGAAGCTTTTCTTATCTGGATGTCCATCACCTTAAGCCGCGTGCGCAGTCGGGAGATGATTCGGAATCAAATCTAATTGTTCTCTGTCGTCGTTGTCATTCCCGAGTGCACGCCAAATAACCACTACGGTTAACGAAAGTGCGAGGCGTTCCTCACACATCTTGAATGCTTGGCCGCCATCTATAATTCGTGGTCGCTCTAATATCCGGTCGTGCATTCAAAAAGAGGAGTAAGAACGCTCAATGGCTAGAAAGTCAATTTACCTGTTAATCCTGCTCTCATTCTGTTCTCCTGCCGCTTCTGCCCAAACCAACCTGGAGGTCGGGATTTTCGGACAGTACTTCGGTTTCACGCCGGCGAAGCTCGGAGGGGTTGGCCTTCGCGGGGCATTCTTTGTGAATAGGCGGCTTTCAGTGGAAGGCGAAACGGCCTACGACTTCAATCGTACGTTCCGAGAAGCAGTAGTCGACCCGGCCACAGGAGCTAGCTCGAGTGTGCAATCACGTCTGCACGCATTCCATATTCTTGGAGGGGCCGCTTACAGTGTAGGGGCTGGGCCTCTGCGTGTCTTTCTAACGGCCAAAGGCGGACTGGTAAACATCAATCCCAGTTCCACTGCACCGTTCGGCAGCACCAATACCCAAGTCAACGACATCCGGGCTCAGCATCGCAACGCAGTTTTCTATCCCGGAACGGGTTTTGAGGCCTATGCCGGAAAATGGGGCTTTAGACTGGATCTTGGGGATGAGATGTACTTCAACCACGGAGCAAATCACAATTTGAGGATTACCTTTGGGCCGAATTACGTGTTTTGAGTCAGTGCAAACATCGCCCGTATTAGTTAAGTCAAGACGAAGTTCATCTCAGCATGGCTGGTCAGGGAGCAAACAGCTCCACCCAAACCTATGGCCGAAGGAGGATAGTCTATGCGCACCGGCTGGTTGTTTTTTTTGCTGCTTACCATCGCGGCCAGTTCCCAACCCATTTCCGTGAAGAAATATCCAGGGGAAGACATCGGAGCAAAGTTGAGGTATGCGCAGAGCGTTGGTTGTCCGTCT